>JBMFNT010000005.1:18584-37968 GCA_049970015.1 Candidatus Micrarchaeia archaeon | reverse complement strand
ACAATGGATTGAAATTAACAACAAGCAATGGATGAGCAAAGCAAAGAATGTATAGACAACAACAACAAACAATGTATTGAAATTAACAACAACAAGCAATGGATGAGCAAAGCAAACAATGTATAGACAACAACAAAAAACAATGGATTGAATTAACAACAACAAGCAAGGGATAAACAAACATAATGGAAATACTATGAGGTAAAGAAGAAACAAGCAAAGAATGGGAGGTATCAAATTGATGATGAGGCCCAAGATAAACCAATCTGAAATCTTTTTAAGCTTTATTTTTCTATTTTAAGCAGCTAATTGCTTTGGTCATATTTTTATGGGCCAAAGATTAGGTGGTTTGATGGAACAGAATTTTGACCCTAAGAAAGGTACAACAACAGTAGGACTGGTGGGCAGGGATGGAGTGGTGCTGGCAGCGGACATGCGCGCGAGCATGGGCTACTTTATAGCAAACAAGGAGACTGAGAAGATTGCAAAGATAGATGAGCATGTTGGCATCACACTGGCAGGTAGTGTGGGTGATGCACAGGCACTTGTCAGGTTGATGCAGGCCGAGGTTAAGCTGTACAGACTGCAGAACAATGCACCTATGCCAGTAAAAGCAGTATCAACATTGCTTTCAAACATACTTTTCCAGCAGAAATGGTTTCCATTCCTTGTTCAGCTTCTTGTTGCAGGTGTTGATGAGAAAGGCCCTGCCATATACAACCTCGATCCCATAGGCGGCGTCACCACTGAAAAGTACACTTCTACGGGCAGCGGATCGCCAGTGGCTTACGGTGTACTTGAAAGCGAGTATAAGGAAGGGATGAAGACTGAGGAGCTGCTTCCATTGGCAGTGAAGTCAATAAACATTGCAATGAGGAGGGATGCAGCCACGGGTGATGGAATAAATCTTGTTTCAATAACTTCAAAAGGATATAAAATGTACAGCAAAGAGGAGATTGAGTCTTTGTTGAAGGGTAGGTAGTTAAGTTGGTTGCAAGTACAGGTAGATGTAAGTATGCTGCTAAATCATTTAATATCTATGCTATGAGGTAATCTTTGATGGAAAAGAGCGATATTAAAAAGAAAGCAGAGGAGATACTACCTAAGGAATGCGGTCTTACAAAGGTTGAGGTGGAGGGCCCAGATGTCGCGATTTACCTTACTAATCCAGAGCCGTTCTACCAGACTGAGGATCACATAAAGAACCTTTCGCGCGGCCTTCGTAAGAAAATCCTTGTAAGATGCGACCCAACGATTAGGAAGCCACCGGAAGAGGTAATTGCTTTCATAAAAAGTATAATACCTGATGAGGCAGGTGTTGGTGATAATGACATCTACTTTATACCAGAGTTTGGAGAGGTTGTGATAAATGCGCTAAAACCCGGTCTTGTGATAGGAAAAGGTGGCACAAACCTTAAAGAGATAATAATCAAGATGGGATGGGCACCGCGCGTACAACGTTCTCCAACAATTCCATCAAATATAATACGTGGTATACGTGGTTCGGAGCCGGGGCTCGCATCAGAGAGGAAGAAGTTCCTTAGCAACTTTGGTAAGAAGGTTAATGTGGTTCGCGAGTCCACAGGTATTGAGTGGGTTAAGACGGTGGCGCTTGGGGCATTCAGGGAGATCGGGAGAAGCTGTTTGCTTGTGCAGACTGATAAGGATAGGATACTCATAGATGTTGGAATGAACAATGAGACGGTTGACCCTGGCAAGGCATACCCTTACCTAGGCAGCATTGGTCTTGCCATAGAAGATATAGATGCAGTCATAATAAGTCATGCACATACGGACCATAGCGGGTTCCTGCCATATCTTTTTAAGCTGGGGTATGATGGCCCAGTCTTTTGTACGCCACCCACACGCGATATAATGACGCTTTTGCAATTTGATATAATAAAAGTAATGAACATGACTGGCAAGGAACCACCATATTCCGATTCTGATGTTCGCAAAACGGTTGCACACACAATAACAAGAAACTATGGTGAAGTGACAGACATAACTCCAGACATAAAGCTTACTTTTAGGAATGCAGGGCATATACTTGGCAGCTCGACTGTACACCTGCACATAGGTGGTGGAAAGCACAACCTTGTTTTCAGTGGTGACATAAGGTATACTCCATCTGTATTGTTCGATGCTGCAGACACAATGTTTCCACGTGTTGAGACTCTTTTCATAGAAAGCACATATGGTGGGAAGAATGATATAATGCCGCGCTCATATGAGCGTGATGAAAACCTGTACAATTCCTGTATGGAAACGCTAAAAAACGGTGGTAAGGTGCTCATACCCGTGTTTTCTGTTGGTCGTTCCCAGGAAGTCATGCTCACCCTTGAGAAGTTTGTGCGCGGTAAGGAAGGGGAGTTCCCGTATAAAGTTTACTTGGATGGAATGATACTTGAAACTACTGCTTTCCATACCGCATATCCAGAATACTTGAAGAGTACAATTCAGAGGAGAGTAGTTAGTGATGAGTCACCTTTTGAATCCCCAATATTTGAGCCGGTCAAGAAGAACAGGAAGGACATAGTAGAGGGTGATCCATGTATAATACTTGCCCCCTCTGGAATGCTTACAGGAGGGCCGAGCAGTGAATACCTAAAGCTTATGGCTGAAGACCCAAAGAACCAGCTAATATTTGTGGGTTATCAATCGCAGACATCTGTTGGTCGCAGGATACAGAACGGCGAAAAGGAGCTCCAGTTTACCGATGAGGAAGGCAGGTTGAGGAACATTCAGATTAACATGCAGATCAAGACTGTTGAAGGGTTTTCAGGGCACAGTGATAGGAGACAGCTTATTGCATTTGTGCGTGATATGAACCAGCAATTCAAGAATATATTCACAATGCATGGTGACCAGCATAAATGTGAAGAGATGGCGCGTACTCTGGGATACATATTCAAAACAGAGGCACGTGCTCCAATGAACCTTGATGGCATCAGAATTGCATAATTATATAATCAGGAGCATTTTGAGTATAGACATTCCTCATTCATACATTGAAAGCATCCGTTTGTGAGTGCAAGCGTTTTCTTGTTGCATTTTGGACATATTTTAAAATCATTAAGGTCAACCTGCTTATCAACCTCAGTCAAACCTTCCTTTCCCTTCTGCTCGATTATGCCAAGGTCTATGAATGCAGCTTCCATAAGATCAGCAATCTCAGAATAAAGCGAGGGCACATACCTACCTTCTTTATACACCCCTCCATTTGGGTCATATATATCCCTGAGCTCTTCAAGTATGAATGTTGGCTCTCCACCTTTCCTGAATATTGCAGATATGAGCCGTGTGAGAACAGCATACTCAGGGGCCTTGCTTAGGTCTTTTGTATTTATGAATACCTCAAAAGGCCTTTTTTTATTTCCTTCCTCAATATATGACACGGTTATGTAAAGTGCATGGTTTACGAAATTACTCTTTAGCTTATATACTTTCGCATTGAGCACAGGTGGCCTTTGCATAACTTTCTGTTCATTGGAAGCACTGGCACTTTCAGGGCCAATCTCTTCCACAACCACGTTCTCAACAACATTTTCATTGCTAAGGTCTATCACATTCTCACCTCATCTTCACCTTTTATAAGATGATAAACAGTAGTAAGCCTGTTGTCAGGCATGACAATCACATCACTCCCCTTTGCAATAATGTCCCTGCTTCCAACCCTAACCTTATACTTCTTCTCACTCATTGACTGGAACGCACTCTTCTTACCCTCAATGGATAGGATTGGGTACCTGCTACCATCTCTATATATTGTAATCCCTTTCAGCCCGCTTTTCCATGCCTCTACATATATGTTTGATATGATTTCTGGGTGTATATCCTCCGGCAGGTTAACAGTTGATGATATGCTATGGTCAACATATTTCTGACATACTGCCTGTATCCTGATGCGCTTATGGTAATCTACTACATGTGCTGTCCTGAAGAAGTATTCTGGCAATATTTTCCTCAACTCATCCTCATTGCTTGCATCTTTAACCTTTCTGTCAAGGCCAACAAAATCAATGTATGCCTGCACTGTAGGGTGAAAAACCTTGAACACTTGGTTGTTGAAGCTCTCACTCCTTCTAGTATAATATAGTGCAAACACAGGCTCAATACCACTACTTACCCCTATATAATTTTTCCCGTTAAGGCAGAATCCGACAGCAATGTTTGATATTGTGCCTGTAGGTGCTATTGACAGTAGTGCAATATTTCTTAGTCCATTCTTCTTTACAGCCTCTCGTGTGCTTTCATCAAGTGCGGTCTTGAAGAATGGATTTTTTGAATATTTCTCATATTCAAAGCTTCTTGCCTTCCCCTTTTCTTTTGCAAGGTCTGCAGATGCAACATATGCACAGTTTGCTATAAACCGCATGATGCTTTCCACTATTTCCAATCCCTTATCTGAATCGTACGCCACACCCATCTGGTTCAGCGCATCTGCAATACCTATAACCCCAAGCCCAACCCTCCTCGTTTCCGCAGCTGCTCTCCTTTGTTTCTCTAGTGGGTTGAGCAACTCATTCCAGCTTACAACATTGTCAAGGAACCTTACAACATTATGCACAGCAACCCGTAGTTTTTCCCAATCCACAGTTGCATCTTCAGTGTATCCGTTTAGTACGAACATTGACAAGTTCAGGCTGGCAAGGTTGCACGCGCCACCATCCTCAAGCGGTACCTCAGCACAGGGGTTTGTTGATCCTATAGGCCTTCCAATGTAATTTGATGGGCTGTATTGCGCCATAGTACTCCAGAATATGAGCCCAGGCTCAGCAGTCTTATAATTACTCTCGACAAACCTGTTCCATACATCGCGTGCTTTGACAAGCCTCTTTATGCTACCTGTTTCTTCGGAGCCAAAATAAAGAAGAAAGTCACCGCTTTTCCTTACTGCTAGGTCATAATCTGCATCCAACTCTATTACATAATCTCCGTATACATCGCGCTTTACAGGGTCGTTGATCTCTTCATCAATAACATTCTTTGAGTAGTTCCCAACAAGGTAATCATTGAGCTTATCCAGTGATTCGAAAGTACCAACAAGTTCATAATCTTTGAGGTTTTTTGATGGAATGCCGTAAGAGTAATGGACGCTCTTACAGTCTTGGTATACATCCATTACCTTACCCTTAGCTTTCTTCCTGTAAACAACATATGCGTTGCTTCCATACTTGCTCTGCTCAGTCAATGCCTGCATGAATTCATCACTGACCTTTATACTTATGTTTGCAAACCTAATCTGAACATTGTCTGCAACAATCTTGGATATCTTGTCAAGCTGCTTTTCATCAAACATACCGCTCCATCGCGCCTGTTCAACTATCTGCTGTGTTATCCAGTTTGGGTTGCTCTTTACCCCTATGAAATCAATTATATCAGGATGCTTTACATCAATTGTCAGCATAAGTGCGCCACGTCTTCCGCTTTGGCCTATAAGTCCAGTGGTGAGCGAGTATAGGTCCATAAAACTGACCGCACCCGTTGAGTTATCTGCGGCATTGTGTACTACTGCATCCTTTGGCCTTAGGCAGGAAATATCTATCCCAATTCCCCCTCCATAGCTGTAAGTTCTTGCGGCCTCATAAGCCGCACCGTATATAGCCTCTATGGAATCCTCTCTTATGATAGTGGCAAAGCAGTTTGCAAGCGTTTTAAGCCGGTAGAGATCGCCTGCACCTGCAAGCACCCTTCCCCCAGGAATGTACAGGCTGTTGAATAAGTCTATATAGAATGCTACAGCCCATTTTTCAGCATCCTTCTCATTTTTTTCAACAGAAGAAACAAAAGAGGCAATACGCAGGAACACATCCTCAGGTTTAAATTCAATATGCCTTCCATCAATGTTTTTCAGATAATATTTCTTCTTGTATATATTGGTGGCAAGCTCACTTCCATTAAGGTAGTCTTGGTGCACTGGCAGCTTCCCCTCCCTTCTCATCTCACGCAGTTTATAGTATGTCTTCTTGTACCTCTCTAACAGCTCTGCTGGGAGTATGCGTGCGAGCTTTCCCTTGTTCTCAAACATATCCGCAAAATGATCCTTGCTTTCTTCGAGTTCATACTCTGACACTACAATGGACACTTCTCCACCTCTCATACAGATTAGTAGGTTAGATTTATATTTGCTTATTTTCAGGTGATTTAAATATATTCGGCAGTTTTTCCTTACAGCCCCAAAAAGCAAAATATGGGTAAAAATCATTATTTTTGACAAACAATAGCCTATAATTGTTATTTTTGCATATGGTCCCATATTTTTTCTTTATATCGCTAAAAAGAGGCTGTTGTCCCTTGTTTTGCCTTATTAACACAGATGAAGGGCAAGTGTTTTATAAGGTTTAGTTTTTTGAAACATATGATGCAGATAATTGCAGTTGATTCAAAGGGAATAAAGCGGTTCACAAAGAAAGTGCAGGAAGAGCTTAAGGAGAATGGGGTAGTTGTCCGGCTAAACAGAAAGGATCTGGTTGTTGAATGTGAATCTGAAGATCCCTATATTGAGCTGAAGTCTGTTGATGTGGTCAAAGGGATTGGAAACGGTATGGAGCCAGAGATTGCATATAAGCTTTTTTCTAACGAATTTATGCTAAAAACAGTTGATTTGGGGGAACTTCTTTCATCAAAAGAAGATGTTGGGCGGGTGATGGGTAGAATAATCGGTACGAATGGTAGGATGAAGAGGTTCATGGAGCAAATCACCGAAACAGATATAATAATAAGGGATAATAAAATATACATAGTAGGTGCAATAGAAGGTGTGGAGCTTTCTATGAATGCCATATATGCACTTGTAAGAGGGGCTACTCATAAGAAGGTTTGTGCACTTCTTGAGAAGGGCAGGCGCACCATAAAGGAAAGCAAGATGCGGTTATGGAAAGAGTGGTGATTATGGATAAGAATGCAGAAGAAATATTTGAGGAATTCAAGATACATTCAGTTGCGGAATTTTTCACTAAAAACAAGCAGATGTTAGGGTTGTCTGGGCCTGTTCGTTCACTCACAACGATAGTACACGAGTACGTAACGAACTCTCTCGATGCATGTGAGGAAGCTGGCATATTGCCTGAAATAACTATCAGGATAAACCAGCTTCCTGATGACCACATCCTTGTAAGGGTTACTGATAATGGTCCAGGCATACCCTTTGAGTATATTGGTAATGCACTGGGCATGATGCTTGCAGGCACTAAATTCCACAGGTATATGCAGCAGAGAGGACAACAGGGGATAGGTGCTGCAGGTTGTACAATGTTTGCACAGCTAACAAGTGGCAAGCCAGTCCATGTAAAAACATCAACTGGCAATGGCAAGGTGTTTGAGTGTAACCTTTCTATAAACATTAAAACTAACCAACCGCAAATTATGGACGTTACGGAATATGATGGTGATTTCAGGGGAGTTGAAGTAACTGCAGAGTTTGCTGATGTCAAGTATGATAAGAGAGATTACGGACCATTGGAGTACATAAAACGCACTGCAATTGCAAACCCGCACGCTGAGATTGTATTCGTTGATCCTGATGGAAAAAAGATAAGATTTCCAAGGGTTTCTGATGTGAAGCCTGACAGACCGCACGAAGTACAGCCTCACCCATTGGGGCTCGAAGCGCACACATTGTATAACATGATGCGCTCATCCCAGGCGCGCAAGATAAGCTCATTTCTCACATCAGAGCTTGCACGGTTCACACCATCAAAGGTTGATGAGCTCAAGGCAATACTCCCAGGATTTGACTTTGATGCATCGCCAAAGGATGTTGTGTGGGAGGATGTAAGAAGGCTTGTAAGTGCTTTCAAGCGCGTGAAATGGGTTGCCCCTTCATCTGAAGGGCTAAGACCCATAACAAAGGAGCAGATTGAGGTTGCACTCAGGAGCCTGTTAAGTCCAGAATACTTATCAGTACGCTCCAGGCCACCAAAAGTTTACAAGGGAGGTGTACCTTTTATAGTTGAGGTTGGAATAGCTTATGGAGGTAATGCGGGCAGGCGTAATGAAGGAGGTGGCATATCATCAGAGGTTATGAGGTTTGCCAATAGATCACCTCTTCTTTTTGATGCCGGAGGATGTGCAATAACAAAGGCAGTCAAAAGTATTGACTGGAAGCGGTATGAAATACAGGACTTTGAGAATGCACCAATAACACTGTTTGTCAATTTTGTGTCTGCATTCGTCCCGTACACTGGAGCAGGAAAACAGTCGATATCCCCGGAAGATGAGGTTTTGGATGAAATTAAGTTTGCAATAATGGATGTTGCGCGTGACCTGCAGAAGTACCTTGCGGGTAAGACACGGGAGGCGCACAAAGAGACAAAGAGGAAGGCAATAATGAGATACATACACCAGCTTGCAGTCAACCTTCCAGAGCTTGCAAACACAGGGGATGCCGCGGACCTTGAGCAGAAGCTCGTCAAGCTGGTGTTTGAGAAGTTTGTGATAGAAGAGGCTGAAGAGGAGAAGGGTGAAAAGAAAGTGAGAGAGCTTATGATTGAAGAAGAGGGTGGCGAACAGGGAGGAGAGGAGGGGATAGAGTTTGATGAGGAGGATATGTAGGTATTATGTTAGGTGACGTTTATGGCAATGAAAAATGATGAGGGCACTACAGACAACAGTAAGGTTGCACATGAGAGGCTTGTCAACCTTGGGAAGGAGGTTATAAATGAAATTAATTCAGACCGGTCTCCATCGTTCTACACTCCGGTTAGGAGCAAATCAAACGTGTACTTTAATGATGAGGTTGGTGCATTATTTCTTGGAGACAAGATGGAGAAGCGCACATTTGTCCATGTTTCACAGGCAAAGAAATTTATGCAGACAATTGCTATCGCCTCAAAACTCAAGAAGTTTCTTGAAGAGGGTCTTCACACAAGTATTAGGGGTCTTTTCTACCAGCTGAAGTTTAGCTTGGGGGAGGATTTGGATGAGGAGCTGTTCAGTGAGCAGTCAGAGTCCAATCCCCTCATAGAGGATTTGGAAGCATCTCTCGGGCTCAAACGCGAGGATTTCAACCTTAGCACGGATAGGAAGGGAGTGGTTGCCGGGGATATGGTGATCCGTGATAGGTTTGGTGGTGAGGAGAACATAATAGACCTGAGCAAGCAGGGGCGTTCGGGATGGATGGTTCCCAGTGATGTTGACAACGGTATGGAGTTTATGGAAATCAATGCGAGCTGGGTTCTCGTGGTTGAGAAGGATGCACTCTGGCAAAGGCTAAACGAGGATAAATTCTGGAAGAAAAATAATTGTATACTCATAACACCGAAAGGGCAATCAAGCAGGGGCACCCGACGATTCATACGCAAGCTTGCTGATATGAAATTTCCAGTTTACGTTTTCACAGATTGTGATGCGTGGGGATGGTACATATACTGGACAATAAAGACGGGCTCAATGAACTTAGCATATCTCACAAAAGATTTGGCAACACCTGAGGCAAAGTTCATAGGGGTTACGATGTCAGATCTCAAAGAGTATGATTTCCTAAACAAGCTCACGATAAAGGCAAAGGAGGTTGACATTAAAAGGGCAGAGGAGATGAAATCATACCCATGGATTGCCCGGCACAAGGAGTGGGTTGAGGAGCTTGACATAGTGCTGAAGACAAGGAAAAAGCTCGAGCAGGATGCATTACAGGGCCAGAAGCTTACTTTTGTAGGTGACTATGTTAAGGAAAAGATAGAGAAAAGGAAATTTCTCCCATAATATACTCAGCAGGAAGAGTGATGTTGCCAATCCTGTTTAAGATGATTTGATGCTCCGGAAAGAGGGTCCATGCTGAATCCACAATTGTTTGGAAAAAGGTACTATGGCCCATTAATTGAGTAGGTGTTGATTGTTTTGTGGTACATCAGGTAATGTACTTGCCAACGTTCTCAAATGTAATAATAGATTGCAAGCGCAACGATAACACCGAGCATTAGGAAGGGGATGTAAGGTGGCAGTTTCCCGTATATTGGCACTATCCTAATCCTCGCTCTCTTTATCCTTGCAATCATCTCCTTGGTAAGCAGTCTTTCCAAATTGTATCTTTCCACAATCTTCTTATCCATCTCATCAGTTGCAAGTATATCCTCTTCTATAATCTCATCCGGTTTTACCCAAGTTATAAGGCTTTTTGTCAAGTCTCTTTTTATCAGCGCAAACAGTGCAGAGCATATGCCAACAACAACAGCAACAAGCGCAAGCAGTGGCATATCCAATGAGTATAACATATAACTGACAATGGCATAACCGATAATCCATATTACACTGGTTGCAATATCTTCAATGCGCGGTTTGATCACCCTGTTTTTTGAGAGGAACGATACCTCTAAATATATCGCCATAATTATTGTTGATGCAAGGAGCACAATAAGGATTGTGGGCATGCCACTTATGCTCAAAGGAAGTGTCAGCATAATTCCTGACAGGAAGAACACATCTGCACCACCCAGATATCCCATCCTGTATATGAGGTATCCGACCACAAATACTAGCAGTGCAATGCCTATTCTTGCAAAATCAGTTCCGTAGTAGATTATGGAAAATATGAGCGCAACCACAATAAAACTGTATGAAACCCAGTCCGGTATAACCCGCCTGTTGAATATGTCATAGTATGATGCAACTGCAAGGAACACGAGTGCAGTAAGGAATCCTTCAATCACAGCATATCACCAAACAAATATATGCCAGCATACTTTTATAACTACTACCACCAGTTTGAAACATACTCTTTTACACAGACAACATCCAACTCAGAACAAACTGCCTCACACCCAACCATCTCAGAAAAGCTCGGTCTTGTCCTTCCATCATCACCCGTTATGAGCTCTTTTATGTATGTGCCGGCCTCGCAAGTTATTCTGAAAGTAGCCTGCCTTCCATTCCATCCCTCACAAACAATTCTTATTATGCGTTTCATTCTTGCCTTGTCTGTGCGTCTGTGCATGACTCTTTTTGGTGTTTTCTGTACGATTTCAGTTATACCTTCAATTTTACTACAATCCTCTTGATTAATATCTCTCCCAAAAATAACCTTGGCAACATACTCCTTGTCAAACCTTGCCTCCTTGATGATCCATACATACTCTCTACCAACACCTCCCAGCACTTTAATTTCCACAGTGCCTTTTGACAACTCTTTTACTCTCTGCTCGAGCATTTTATAATCAACCTTTCTTTTTATGGGTTTAACAACTTCAACAACACAAATCCTTCCATCCCCCAGCATTCTTACATCAACATCCTCCCTACCTGCCCCGTGCAGGATTGCATCCTCGCACATGAACATCTCCCTTACAACATCAACAATGTACCCTTCTACTGAATGTTCATACTTCTCCCATCTGGTCTGTGATATTCCGCGGGCAAGCTTTCTATACTTGCAAAGCAAGAAAAGGGGGTTAATTCTTAAAGTGATTTCATCCTTGTCATAATCATACTCAAACGTAATATCCCCATCGCACACTGCTTTTTTTCCAGATATTTTTTCTATTGTGCGCTTCAGCTCATGATTTATACTTGTTCTCATGCTTGTGCATCCGAATATCCCCTTTTTGTAATTGTTTTCCTCTTCTGCAATAAATTTCTTTCCTATGTGAACCGATGTGCCAAATGTGCACCACTCAAGCTTGTTTGCTTTTTCAACAGCATCCTTACAAATACGTATCAAATCCATACAAGAAGTTGAGCTATTCAATCTTTAAAAACACAATTTTTCCATTCTCTTTTGTTCTTACAACAATACAATCCCTTCCATACTCATTCTTTGCATTGTAGAGTGCAATGTCTGCCTGCTTTTTCAATGCCTCTGCAATGTCATGGTAGCTCTTACTTTCATTTATGTTTTTTGGGTTGAATTCAGTTATACCTATGCTAACCGTGGGCATTATATCCTGCACCTCTCCTTTGTTATTTTTCACTTGTATTTTCTTCTTTATATTCTCAGAGATCCGTTTTGAGATCTCTTGTGCAGCATCCAGACCAACATTAACAATGATTGCAAACTCTTCCCCTCCAATCCTGAATGCATCACACTCACCTTCACGCGTTGAAAGAAAAATCTGTCTTGCTATAAATCTCAGTACTGTATCACCCGCGCTGTGGCCATACTCATCATTTATTTTCTTGAAGTGGTCACCATCAATGTATATCAACGAAAAAGTACTTCCATTTCTAATATTTCTATTTATGTACTTATGGAGTGTTATGTCAAAATGTCTTCTTGTTTTCAGGCCTGTAAGCGGATCGGTATCCAGCTCTATGTGTGTTGCAACTATTCTCGCAATGCTTGCCATGTAAAGCATGAGGTTGAACGGTTCCTTACTCTTATCCCCATCAAATCTTAATTTATCACCAGTCCCTTCAAGCAAACCGATAAGCTTTTTTTGGAATAGCAATGGGAGTACAATACCGCATGGACCCCCGTACGGTATATCTCGTTCATTAAGCTTAATTTTATCTACATTAAAATCGCCTGGTATGAGATTAAACTTATAGGTTAATCCGTCTTCTTTGCACCAATATACCCCAAGCGGAGTATCAGAGTCCAGGTTTAGTGATTTGGTATAAACCGGGGATGAGGCAATATGTTCGTGGATAAGCTTTTCTTCAGATAACTTGTATAACATGTATGGATTAATAGTTTTTACTATTGAATCGTATAAGTAAATACTGATGCGCTCCATTCCGTGCACATTTTTAAATGCCAGTAGAATTATCTCATCTATGTTTTCTTCAGCAAACGTACTCTTTGCAATCAATTCGTATAGCGAGTTGCTCAGTTTTTTACTCACACTTTCTTCTAACAACATCCTCCCAAATATATTCCTCAAAGGATGGCCTTCACTTATTGCTATTTGGTTTTTTATGTTCACTTTTTCTTTTTTTTCACTCTTCATACTCATCCTTTTAGTAGTATCATATATTTAAACTTTATTGAACTCTCACTTCGAGTAATAGATAATAAAAAACGAAGTTTGCAGGCAGGGCACGAGTGAAACGAGAGCTCCTGCCGGGATTTTCACGGTGTGGGTTTTTTACACCATTGTTTTGAACCCGGGTCTCCAGAGTTCTCCAATTGTAGGTTTAGATCCATCGTTTAAGATGATTTTTACTACCAATTGGTTTTGAGAGTCTGGCATCCTTGACCGGACTAGACTACAGGAGCTCTGAATCAGCATAGTTAAGAAAAGAAAAACATTATAATTTTAAATTTGCGTGCAGACTTATTATTATGGAGTGGAGGCTTGAGGCATTGCTTGTATTTCTTCTGTTTATTACCGTTTTAGGTTGCATACAGCAGCCTGTAGAGCGCGGGCCGGAGGCCAAGCTCAATGAGACAGCGCAGAATGAAACAATGAACAAGACAGCAAACGAGACGGTTACACTGATAATAGCAGGCCCGTGCAACGGTACAACCCGCCAGGAGGTTGATGAATGCCTTAATGAGCGTGGGATATGCTGGGACATAAAGAATATCTCACTCCGTGATGATTGCTATTACAACAGTATGAATTGCAGCTATGTTCTTGACCCTGACAGGAATGCGCAATGCACCAGAAAAGTGAAACTAATGGAATGTGAGGGTTCTGGTGACGAAAGTTTTTGCAAGGCGATGGCAATGAAGGATTACACATACTGTGGCACGAACGCGGATTGCATAACACGGTTTGCATACAAAACTGGCAATACCGAGCCATGCACTTTGTTGGGGAAAATAGATAACAGCACATGCATTGCAGTTGCCACTGGCGAATACTCAAACTGTTATGAGCTTGAGTTATATGAGGCATCCCAGAAGGAATGTATAAAAGGGTTTTCCAAGTATACGGGTGTGGATGGGAACATATGTAAAGAGCTTACAACTGCATCATACCGTGATAACTGCTATTACGGTGTGGCAGAGGCAAGCGGTGATTACTCAAACTGCCTTCTTATAGGTTCTTATAATACACACAGGGATTGTTTAACAACGGTTGCAGTAAAAACAGTGAATGCAAGCATTTGTGATAAGATGCGCCTGGGTTCATCATCAAGACAGCAGAGAACTGATATTTCGTTCTGTAAAACCCGCGTTGCCCAGATCAATTATAAGCCATGGATATGCCAGGAGGTAACGGATGCAGAGTATAAATGGGGATGTTTTGCTGACAGCATAATAACAGGGAAGACAAAGAAAGAGGACTGCGCACTCATAGATAATAAAACATATCCTGAATGGTCAGCAGAATGCTTCAAGCGTGCAGTATAATTTAATGTTTTGATTTAAGCATTTTCAACACAAAAAAACTTTCTCTCTCCATCTCTTCCAGCCTTAGCGTAATATGCTTTCCCTGTTCCTCAAGCCTGGGCATTACAATATATTCCAGCGCGTTAACCCTTCTTTTAGTCTTTTCAATCTCACGTATTATCCTTTTGAGTGCATTCTCCGTCTCCGCAAGCTCAAGCACCATGGCAAGCGCTTTTTGGAACGCTTGGACTGTCTCATCTATGCTATAATCGGTTGCGAGCGTACTGTATGCTTTCTCTGGCCGTTTCTCTTTCTTCACCTCAGGTATCTTCACTCCCATAACATTCCTTTCCTTGACTTCCACAACATACGGTTCGTCCATACCTTCAGCAGCAACATTTAGTATGAGTGGCCCATGCCTCAACTCAACAAGCGCCATTTTATGGTATGCTGCAAACATCTCCTCATTCAGTTTTTCCCTGAGATTGCTTGCCTTCTTATATATATTGAAGAATTCCATTATTAGTGCATCACGCTTTTGCTTGAGTAGTTTATGGCCACGTGATGCAAGTTTTTTCCTATCTTTTACCTTCATAAGCTCCATTCTTGTTGGTATAACTTGCTCGCTCATACGGATAATTAATGCGGGTTAAAGTTTAAAATTTAACAAGCAGAGAATAGTTCATGAAGATTGGGTTGGAGATACACCAGCGTCTTGACACGGAAAAGCTGTTTTGTAGGTGCAGTTCACAAGGTAAAAGACAGCCCTGTGGTACCTTATATAGAAAACTACACACTGTAAAAAGCGAGCTTGGCGAGAAGGATATAGCGGCGCAAAAAGAGGAGCTGAAGGAGAAAGTTTTTGAGTATGTGGTTTATGATAATTCATGCCTTGTAGAGTGTGATGAGGAGCCACCGCACAATATCAATTTAGATGCATTGAGCATAGCAGTATCGGTTGCCAAGCACTTGCACATGAACATTGTTGACCAGGTTTTTGTGATGCGCAAGATAGTCATTGATGGCAGCAATACATCTGGTTTTCAGAGGACTGCAGTAGTGGGCCTTGATGGGTGGGTTGATACCCGCAAGGGAAACATAAGTATACAAACATTATGTATTGAAGAGGAGAGTGCAGGTATAATAGAAGGAAAGGGCTCTGCCAGGTTTGGCCTTGACAGGTTGGGCATACCATTGATAGAGATTGCAACAGGGCCAGACATTGTGGATGGTGAACATGCACGGGAGGTTGCAGAGCAATTGGGCACAATGCTTCGACTTACTGGCAAGGCTGCCCGTGGTATAGGTACAATACGCCAGGACATTAACATATCCATTGATGGTGGTGCGCGTGTTGAGATAAAAGGTGTTCAGGAGCTTGATGACATACCCATAATAATTGAGAATGAGGTTATGAGACAGAGGAGGCTGATCGAGATAAATAAGATGATCAACCCTTCGCTTAAGCCCGGCAAAGTAAACATGATTGATGTAACTAACGCATTTACGGGCGGTACTGGTTGGATACAGAAGAGCATAGGTGGAGGTGCGCGTGCAATGTGCATAGTACTGCCCGGGCTGAAAGGTCTGCTGGGTGCAGAGTTGTATTCCGGTAGAAGGTTTGGTACTGAACTGAGTGATTACGCAAGATCGTTTGGGTTTGGTGGGATGATACATGGTGATGAAGACTTTGCAAAGTATAAGGTTGATAAGGGAACGGTTGAGGCAATTATCGGGCTGAAAAGCAATGATTCATATGCAATACTTATAGGCAATGATACTGAAAAAATGAGGATTGCATTTGAACACATAATAAACCGTGCATATCTTTGTAAAGTACCTTCTGAGACGAGGAGGGCATTGAGTGATGGTGCAACTGAGTATATGCGTCCCATGGCAACTGGCGCGCGCATGTACCCAGAGACGGATGTTGAGCCCATAATGATAACAAAAGAGTTTATTGATTCGTGCGTAAATAAATATCCAGTGAGAAATGTTTCAGAAGTAATTTCAGAGCTTGAGAGGCAGACAAACAAAGATATTGCCTCCCAACTCATAAAATCAAGGTTTCTTTCCTCATATTACAATGCAGTAAACAAGGGGATTGACCCAAAGCTTGCAGGTGTTGTCTTCACGAATGTTCTTAAGAGCATATCACGGGATGGGCTTGACATAGATGTTTTAAATGATGACTTAATCATAGCAGTGCTTGAGAAGCATAGAGATGGTGCTATAACTAAGAAAGCGGTTGAAGAGGTTTTAAGGCATATGTGCAAATCCCCCTCTGCCAGCATAGATGCAATAATTGATGATAACAATCTTAGAAGGATTTCAGGTGATGCACTTAAGAAACTTATAAGCGAGATTGGTGATGAGAGGAAGATACTTGAGATGTACAGGTTAAATGTTGATGCAGAGGAGCTGATGAGGCTCATGCGTAAGAAGTGATTTGCATGCTTGGGATGCACAATTCGAAAAATAGGATTGTAGCTATAGTTACAAAAACATGCAAGAAGTGATTTGATGAATGTTATTGTCAATACAGTTAAAGAGCTGAAAGATAAGATAGGGGATGAAGTAGACAAAACATATCATGGGTTTGAAAATATGCGGGATGCGGGAGAGGACGAATGGTTTTCAGAGCTGTGCTTCTGCATACTTACGGCAAATGCATCTGCTGAGATGGGGATTCGTGCACAGAAACTGTTGGGATATGATGGGTTTTCAGGCCTTTCTTTGAAGGAGCTTGCGGATGGCTTGAAAAGTTCCGGGTATAGGTTTTATAACAAGAGGGCCGAATACATTGTCGGTGCAAGATGGATCAATGGTGCTCTTAAGAAAACAATCATGGGCATGAATAATCAATTCAAGGCGCGTGAATGGCTTGCTCAGAATATAAAAGGTATTGGGTATAAGGAGGCAAGCCATTTCCTTAGGAATGTCGGTTATGGTGACCTGGCCATCCTTGACAAACACATCCTATATATACTGAGAAAATATGATTTAATAGGTGATTTTAAAACTGTTAACAAGAAGAGATATATTGCGATTGAGCATGTTCTTAGGGAGATTGCACAGCGTTTGCATATGCCTGTTGGTAAGCTTGACCTTTACCTTTGGTATATGAAGACGGGAAATGTGCTGAAATGAATAGTATGTGTGTAAGATGGTGTTAGATTATGGATATTCTTTCAATCAAAATGGACATTGCCAAGAGATGTTCAGATGCAGTAAATAGGTTATACTCGCTCAACCTAGACTATAAAGATATACTTAATCTTGTGCAGGATGGCGGTGTCCCAGGGGTTGATATAGAATGCAGGATTGCTTTCAGGATAAGCAAGGATGTTGGGAAAAGGCCACAGGATATTGCCGGCCAGATTGCAGAACTGCTAAATGATGGGAAGTATTACACTGTATCAAGCTCAAATGGCTACCTTAATTTTACACTATCTGACAAGTTTTACACAGAGTTTGTGTTAAGTGCTCTTGAGAGGCCAGAAAGAAAAGGAAGGTGTGTAATTGTGGAATACCCAAGTGTGAACCCAAACAAGCCATTACATACCGGTCATTTGCGAAATGCAATAATGGGTGACTGCATATCAAACTTGCTTGAGTATTCTGGCTATGATGTAATAAGGATGAATTATATAGATAACCTTGGGTTGCAGGTTGCACAGAGCTTGTGGATGTACATCAAAGGCATTCACACACCGCAGGACAAAAAGTTTGACCATCTAATCGGTGAAGAGTATGTCCGTGTAGCTAGATATTATGAGGAAGATGCAAGTGTTAGGAAGGAAGTTGAAGAAATTATGAGAAAGCTTGAGGAAGGCGATGATGTTACGTGTAAAAAAGAAAGAGAGATGTGCACATCCTGCGTAAATGCACAGAGTAAAACACTGCAGACGTATGGAATATATCATGATGTACTGGTATGGGAGAGTGATATAGTTCATGCCAGGCTTCTTGAAAAATGCCTGAAATTACTGGAGGAAAAGAGGATTTTGATTGCTGGTGCTGGCAAGTATGCTGGTTGTAAGATTGTTGAATTATCACAACATCCAGATTTTAAGGGGCTTGAGGATGCTGATAAGGTTTTTGTACGTGCCAATGGTGTTGCCACGTACACGGCCAAGGACACTGCATTTGCAATGTGGAAGTTTGGACTGTTGGATGGCAGCATACAGTTTAAGGAGTATGGTATGCAGGGTAATGGGAAGATGCTTTACACAAGTTATTCAGGCAGTTGTAAAGGTAGTGGTAATGGGAAGATGCTTTACACAAGTTATTCAGGCAGTTGTAAAGGTAGTGGTAATGGGAAGATGCTTTACACAACTTGCTCTGATAGTGGTAAAGGCGGAAAATATGGTAAAGCAGACATGGTTGTGAACATAATAGGGGTTGAGCAGGAATACCCGCAGAAAGTGATACGGACCATACTGGAAATGGCAGGGTATAATGAGCAGGCACTTAACTATATCCATATTTCTTACGGTCATGTGCGGTTGAAGGAAGGTAGGTTTTCAGGAAGGAAAGGTACTTGGATAGGCTACTCTGCTGATGAGCTTGCTGATGAAAGTGTTTCTAAAGCATATGCGCTTGTAACTGATAGGTTTAGGGAATATAGCGAAGATGAGAGGAAAAATATAGCTAGGGATGTAGGTATTGGAGCAATCAGGTATTCATTCATAAGGATAAGCCCTGAGAAAGAGCTTATTTTTGATTGGGAGAAGGCAATGAATTTTGAGGGTGACAGCGGCCCATACCTTCAATATTCTTATGCACGTGCCCTTCATATTCTTGAGAAGGAAGGAGTTGATGAAGGCTGGAATGGTGCACTGAAGTATGCTGATGAAAGCGAGCGACAGCTTATGAGAACGCTTGCAAAGTTCAGCGAGATTATTGACAAGGCAACAAACCTCTACTCACCTCATATGATTGCAGATTATGCAACCCAGTTGTGTTCAGATTTCAATGCATTTTATTCCAAGTGCAGAGTAATTGGGACTGAGAAGGTCATATGTGAGAGCAGGAAGAGGCTTGTTAAGAAGTTTCTTGACATAATGAGAGAATGCCTTTCTTTGCTTGGGATTCCAATAGTAGCAAGCATGTAATGGAATTGGATGAAGCATGCAATGGATGCAAATTTGTTTTGGATTTTAGCAG
>JBMFNT010000005.1:3357-18484 GCA_049970015.1 Candidatus Micrarchaeia archaeon | reverse complement strand
TAACAGGTATGACAAGCATGTAATGGAATTGGATGAAGCATGCAATGGATGCAATGAAGAACATTTGTTTTGGATTCTAGCAGTAACAGGTATGACAAGCATGTAATGGAATTGGATGAAGCATGCAATGGATGCAATGAATGAACATTTGTTTTGGATTTTAGCAGTAACAGGTAACAAGCATGTAATGGAATTGGGTGAAGCATGCAATGGATGCAAATTTGTTTTGGATTCTAGCAGTAAAACAGGTATGACAAGCATGTAATGAAATTGGCATGATAGCATTTTAGGAATTTTCTTGATACGATGAATGAATATTTTTTGCTTGGGATTAGTATGTAATGGCCAGTATGTAATATGGCAGTGATTTGTAGTGATTAGCATGTGCTAAGTTTTCATTAATAAGATTTATCTACGATATTTATTTATGGCATATATATCATGGTTTGGTGATCTTGGCAAGTCTGACGTTGGTATTGCAGGTGGAAAGGGTGCAAACCTTGGTGAGATGTACCGTGCAGGGTTTCCAGTGCCCCCAGGTTTTGTTGTTACAAGCAATGCATACTTTGATTTCATAAAAGAGGCCGACCTGAAAAACCAAATACAAAACGTAATAAAAAACACGAACATATACAATCCTGAGGAGCTTCAGAAGGCAAGCGATGATATAGAGCGCATGATAATAAATGCAAAAATGCCAAAAGATGTTGAGAAAGAGGTACGAAGGGCATACAAGACGCTTCGTGGCAAAGAATCTGAGTTTTATGTTGCAGTAAGAAGCTCTGCAACTGCAGAAGACCTTCCGGAGGCAAGTTTTGCAGGTGAGCAGAAGAGTTTTCTTAATATAGACAGTGAGGATGGATTGATTGAAGCTGTGCAGAAGTGCTGGGCATCCCTGTTTGAGGCACGGGCAATCTTTTACCGTGAGGAGCAGGGGTTTGGCCACACCAACATAGGTATAGCTGTTGTGGTGCAGGAGATGGTACAGTCCGAGCGCTCCGGTGTCATATTTACCATAGACCCGGTAAGTGGCAATGATAAGGTTCTGGTTATTGAGGCGGCATATGGGCTTGGGGAGGCAGTAGTTTCTGGTGCCATAACCCCGGACACATACACTGTGGACAAGGCCACACTTACAATCATCGATAAACACATATCAGAGCAGAAGTTTATGATAACAAAAATAGGGGCTGAGACGAAGCATATAAATGTGAAGGAATCTATAAGGGATGAGCAGAAGCTTGATGATCTTCTCATAGTCGAGCTTGCCAGGATAGGAAAGAAGATTGAGGAGTATTATGGGAAGCCACAGGATATTGAATGGGCAGTTGTTGGCAAAAAGGTATACATAGTCCAGAGCAGGCCTGTCACAGCACTCAAAAAGAAAGTGGAACAGCCTGAGGTTAAGAAGGTTTCTGAGGCAAAGATTTTGGTTAAGGGGTTTGGAGCCACTACTGGGGCAAGCACGGGCAAGGTCAGGATAATACCAAGCCCTAAGGAGATTGGAAAGGTTGAGAGCGGGGATATTCTGGTTACCACAATGACCTCTCCAGATTTTGTGCCGGCCATGAGAAAGGCCAGTGCAATAGTTACTGATGAAGGGGGAATAACATCACACGCAGCGATCGTGAGCAGAGAGCTTGGGATACCTTGCATTGTCGGGACTGGCAATGCCACAAAGGTGCTTGCAGATGGTATGGTCGTGACTGTTGATGCAGACCATGGCATAGTTTATGAGGGGCTTGTTGATGTTGGCAAGAAAATGGTTGAGGAGAGACCACTCTCATTATCAGCAATCGAGGCAAAGATACCCACAGGTACAAGAATTTATGTAAACCTTGCCGAGCCAGCGCTTGCTGAGAGTGTTGCCGCACGCGATGTTGATGGTGTAGGCCTTCTGCGTGCTGAGTTCATGATTGCAGATATAGGAGAACATCCAAAGAAGATTGTTGAGGAGAACAGGCAGGAGGAGTTCATAGAGAAGTTGAGTGATGGCATAAGGAGGATTGCTGCAGCATTCTACCCACGGCCAGTTGTCTACAGGACAACTGATTTCAAGACCAATGAGTACAGGTCATTGAAAGGCGGTGAAAAATATGAGCCACAGGAGAATAACCCTATGCTGGGCTACCGTGGATGTTCAAGGTACATACATGACCCTGAAGTGTTCAAGATGGAGCTGCGTGCCATAAAGAAAGTGCGTGAGAAGTATGGGCTAAAGAATGTATGGGTCATGGTGCCTTTCGTTAGAAGGGTTGGCGAGCTGAGGCATGTTAATGAGCTTATGAATGAGGTTGGCCTACACAGGACAAAAGATTTCAAGTTATGGGCAATGGTTGAGGTTCCATCAACAGTTTTCCTTATAGATGAGATTGCAGAGTATGTTGATGGAGTTTCCATAGGCAGTAATGACCTTACACAGCTTATAATGGGTATAGATAGGGACAATGCACTTCTGGCCCGTGAGTTTGATGAGAGGAATACTGCAGTGCTCCGTGCAATCAGGCATGTGATCAAGGAGGGTACTAAGAGAGGTATAACTGTTTCTATATGTGGACAGGCACCGAGCGTTTACCCGGAATTTGTGGAGAAGCTTATAGAGTATGGTATAACGAGCATTTCAATAAACCCAGATGTGATCGAGAGAACGCGTAAGCTTGTTGCGGCCGCAGAAAGAAAGCTTATGCTAAAATTCTTAAGGGAGATGTATGAAGAGCACAGAAATGGCGATGGAGATGACAGGGCATAGGCATCCAATAAAACATTCAATTTTATTACAATTTCCTGAAGGTCTGAAAAAGGATGCGCTGAGGTATGTAAAAGCGTATGAAAAGAAAGGGTACAGGGTTTATGTATCATCTGAGCCATCCTATGGAGGGTGTGATATCCCCATACATGATGCAAAGGTGCTTGGCTGTAAGAAAATAGTGCATTTTGGCCATACAAAATTTTGTGATATAGATGAGAAAGGGATAGAGATTGAGTATGTACCGGTTTATCTGGAGGATGTTGATGTTGAAGGTATTATGAGAAAGGCAGTAATGGCACTTGACAAGTACAAGCATGTGGGGATAGTGACAAACATAAGCCATGCAAGACTGGTTGGCAGGATAAAAAAGGTATTAATCGAACATGGAAAAGTTCCTCTTACCGCAAAGGGAAGCAGAAGATGTCCATGTGAGGCACAGATACTTGGCTGTGATATAACCGCGCTTGAGAAAATCAGTAAACGTGTTGATTGCATTATTTATTTTGGTGGGGGCACATTCCATGCACTTGCGCCCGGTGCCCTTGATGAAAACTATTCACTCCCCACTTTATGGGTTGACCCATTCTCTAGAAAGGTTGAGTGGATAACTGAAAAAATACAGAAAGTGCAAAGGCAGAGGCGTGTTGCGCTTGCAAAAGCACTCAATGCAAACGTTTACGGAATACTGGTGAGCACGAAGGTTGGACAGTATAACCTTCCCCTTGCGGTTAAGGCTAAGGAATGTATTGAAAGGCAGGGCAAGAAAGCATTAATAGTAGTTGGCAACACATTTGATTTTACAACAATTTCAAATTTTAGCGGTATTGAAGCATTTCTTAACACGGCCTGCCCGCGCATAGTAGATGATCAGAACAAGCTGAGTGTGCCCATAGTTAATGCCATTGAATTCCTAAAATTCTTCACAAAATAAAAGAAAAATTAAAAAAGAAAAATCAGCCAGTGAGCTGGCTGATGAATTTCTTTGCTGCCTTTAAGGTATCATCTGCAGAGTAACCGGCAACAACGATCTTGCCTGTTTCAACCTCTTGCACAACAACTGTGCCAGGCTCGAACGTTATGTCAGTACCTGCAACGATTGCCTTTGTCACTGTGTTGACTGCTGGACCACCTACAGCGATCACAGTCTCTGCACCTGCGGCCTCGCTGTCAAGCACAACAAGGTCTGAAGGTACATCCTGTCTCTCGCCAAGGTTTGCCACATTTGCAACATTGAGCACTGCCTTCACATTCTCAGTACCTTTCACTGTACCGGTACCGCCCGCAGCTGCACCTGTCTTAACATCAATGGATTTCACTCTTAGCTTTGAACCATCACTCAACTTAATCTCTGCACCCTCTTCAAGGCCGGAGTATGTTGTTACTGAACCCTCTGTCTTTCCCTCACCGACTGACTGGTACATAAACACGAGCTTACCTACCTTCTTTGCCACATTTATTGTGTAAGAGCTTGAGCCCGTGTCACCCTTATCAACGAAGGAGCCCCTGTGTGTGTAATAGTATGTCTCATCTATCTCTGTGCTCGAGTTGCCAAAGAAGTGCAATGGGTCGCCTCCTGTAACGTTTGTGTCTATATTATGTGCGCTATCAAAGTAGTAGATAACATGGTCCTCATCTGACCCATCAGTTATGCCTGAGAAGTCAAACTCAAGGTCCCAGTTACCTGTTGTTGCATTCTCCCCATTACTGTCTGCAGTCTTCTCGATCGCCCTTGCCACAAGGTAGTCTGCCTGGTTGTTGCCTGCATCCTCACCAAGTGTAATGTACAATGTGAAATACTGGCTACCTGTACCGATTAGGTTGCTTAAGGGGCCCAGGTCAAAGTTACCACTGCTGTTGTACTGTCCCACTTCAAACCACATTGGGTACTCTGCACCACCAAAGTTGTACATCACTTCCCAAGGTGTTGCTTGTGCATCATGCATGTTGCCTCCATTGTGGTTCTTAACCGGCACATAGTCACCACCTACTTCAACCAGGACTGTTTGGTTGCCAGACCAAGAGGCATTAGCTGCTAAGTTGTACACTGTGGGTGCATACACGAACTCATCTGTCACTATCTCATTATTGTCCTTATCATAGAACTTAAAGATCTTTGAGTTCGCAGTCACAAGAACTACCTTATCAGTTGTGCTGCCGCTAGTACCTGCCTCATAATCCTCACTTGCATCATGGCTCGATGAAGTAGAGTTGTGGTTGAACCTGTAAGAGCTTGCCCCTTCAAACGAGTACTTAACCTCAACATAATCACTGTCCTTCAGGTCAAGACCATTGAATGTAAAGTCCCACCTGTTCGGCTCTTTGATTATGTCAAGAGACTCACCAGGGTTTATGTTCAGGTTCTTTGTGTAGTACAGCTGTATCTTGTGCAACCTATCATTCTTTGGGCTTGGATCATCCAAGTCTTTCCAGATTAGTCTTACCTTCCAGTCCTTGTTGTCAGTGTCATCAACTTTCTTCCCATCCTCGAGCGTTAGCTCGTTCTTGAACACTGCAACCTCTGCCCACTTCTCAGTCAGCGTATAACCTGGAGCAACCTGGTACACACGCACCTTGAATGTGTTGCCATCTGCCTGTATCTCTGTTGTTGAACCTGCCGCTACAACCTGGTTGGCCACCTCCTCACCCGCACTGTTCAGTACTGAGAATATTGCAAGGTCATTTGGCTGGCCTCCAGATGCTGGCTTAAGGTCACCGAGCTTCAGTTTATAACCACCTGTCAGGTCGAGCGTATCACCTATCTGCAGCTTTGGAGAGTATGCACTTTCCTCAGCAAGCTTTATCTTGCCTCCCGAAGTGGTTGTGGGGTTTTCCATTTTAGATATGATCCACTCCTTCCCAAGGTACATAATCTTTACTCTGTGGTTCTCTGTTGCCTTGTCCGTATCATAATCAGGGTGCGTAGTGTCCACACAGTATGCCCAGTCACCACCTACAGAGTCCGAACATACAGGCAGTCCATCAGTCCCAAACACTACTTCATATGCAACCTGCGTGTTTGAGGACCTAAAGTCGCCATCATCGTTGTTGAAGGCAACACCATCTGACTTTGCATACAGATACTGCTCCTCTTCATACTCGCCGCCACCCTGTGTATCTTTTACAACATAGTCTGCAAGCGGTGTAAACTCACTACCACCAATCTTCCTTGCAACCACAGTGGCAGAAGAGCTGCCAGTCCACGGGTTTCCCACAATTGTATCTGTTGCCCTGTCTTTTGTGTCTTCATCAATGTAGTCATCGATGTACATGTCAAAGGAGTGTGCACCCGCTGGGATAACACCTGCAGGGGTTTCCAGCTCGAGCGTTACGGACTTGCTCAGCACTTCACAACCACCTGTACCCGTAACCTCACAGCTCAATTTATCAAGACCGGTTACGCTTGCAGTCACTTCAGTTTTCTTGAATGCCCTGTTTCCGAGCACTGCTGCAATGTTTGCAGCCGCTACTCCATCACTTGCTGCCGCAGCCTCACCAACAACAACCTTTGCAACGGGTTGTCCATTGGCGTTCACAAGCTCTGTATTACCAAAGCTTACGGGACCAGCTCCGAGCAAGGCACTACCCAATAGGGCCGCACCTGCAGCGAGAGCTGCAATCTTCCTTGTATTTAGGCTTTTCATTCCTTCACCTCATATCCTTTCGGATTTATTCCCACCCGAGGAAAAGCTACAGTAACCCATAGCCTCACTCCGAGGGTAGTGTAAGAGATTGCAGAATAAGGTTTTTAAAGATTCATCCGGATTATACATTACACTATATATTTTCCAGTATACATTACCACTATAGTCTAATACACATTTGACATTTGCACAAAACAGTCTAGAGTGCAATCTGGACTATATAGAATATAGAGAACATGATAGGCAGGAGAAACACAAGATAGACAGCAAACCTTTTCCATGAACCTGAATAATCAGCAAGGAATATGCTACCCAGGACTGCAAACTCGAAAAGGTATATGTTTATTGAAAATGTGACTGCTGTCAGCAGGTTGCGTGAAGATTGGACTGAGAGCAGTGTTTCAATGTACGATAGGTCAAGGGATTCCACGAGAGAGAGCACGGCGCCAAAGATTGCAGGCACTAACAGACATGCCACAAGTAGGTTGTACATCTGCATGGAAAGCACGCTTGCCCTCTCCCTCATGAGCATGAACATGTCATGTATATCTTCTGCTGTACTCCTCAGTGTTTTTTCAAGCGATGTACCCACCTCATGTATCTTCATCAATAACGAGATCCCTCTTTCTGTTATGGGTGAGCGATTTCTGTCTATAAAGGAAGACAATGCAGCGCTTATTGAGAACCCTGCATCAATCTGCCGGTTTATCCTTCCAAACTCTCGTGATAGCTCTCCATAGTTGGCCTTTGCAATCTCACCCACAACCTTTTCAAGGCCAAGGTTATGTAAAGATGCTGCATAGAACAGTGCATCAGGCATGTGCTCCTCAATTGATGATATGCGCATGTCCTCAAGGTACAGGAACATTCCATAAACAAACAGTGGCACGAGCATGATTGCAAATGATAGTGGCGAGTTTGTAAGTAAGTATACTGCTATGGATGCTATTACAGAGGAAACGGCAAGGTATGCTAGAAAATTTACTGCATGCATATTTATACCGAGCTTTCCAAGAAATACTGTAAACCTCATAAGCTCCTGCTCGGACAGAAAATCGCTACCTTTCTTTGAAACAGCTGGTAAAAGCATGCGTGTTGCAAGCAGTAACACCAGTGCAGCCAGTGGCAGTACAATTGTGTACATCACTATGATATCAACTGCGCCCAGTGATATGTCCATGAACGATGACCCGACAAGTATATATGTAGTTGCAAGCGCTGGCACTACGGATGTTACAGTTATCAGCAGCACACCCATCATAGAACTTCTCGATGCATACTCTTTCATCTTTGCACTGTGCTCATTACTCATCTCCTCAACAAGCTTGGACAGGCCACTCTCTTCATAGCCGTACGAGTAGATGAATGCAAGGTGTGACAGTGCCTTGTCGAGCATTCTTGAGTCTACTGAACTGCGCGCACGGTTGAACGCATCTGCCGGTGGTATACCATTTTTTATGTCCCGCAATATCCCTGTGAATATGTGGCCAGTGTATTGCCCAAAGTGTGCAACGGATTCGAGAGCTTCCTCAAAAGGCACACCTATCGCAAGCTCTGTTGACAGAGCCCTCAGCTGTACGGGCAGCTCACTCTCAATCTTGAGGGCCCTGTTCCTTGCCAGGAGTTTAGGTATTCTCAGGGACAGAAGATAGATGAGTGCAAACATCAAAACGAAGAGGAGCGGGAGCATCTCAAAGTCAACAATGCTTGAGAAAAAATAAGTGAGGACGAGCGAAGCTAGGAATGCAACTGTTGTACACAGTTTTATATAATAATCTACATCAATCTTTAAGTCAGCACATCTTATATCGTGTTCAAGTTCCTTCTTCCTTTGTGTGTTTATGAGCTGCACTTGCATTGCAATATATACACAAAAAAGTGATAAAAACAGTGAGTGGTGTATGGCCAAGCACATACTTTGACAGGCATGAAGTGATAAAAAGCGAGTGATAAAAACAGTGAGTGGTGTATGGCCAAGCACATACTTTGGTAGACCAGAGTAGCAGTGGTCCATGCACAAAAAAACAACAGGCCAACAATTCATTTGAACAAACACAAATTCATGAAACATTTCACAGCAATTGGTTTTATTGAAGAAAATACAGTTCCATTGCCAGCCATATTCTCTATACCTATTGTTTACATTGTATATGTTCCAAGGATGATTTTCTGCAGTTCGATGGGTACGATTTCCTCAGCAACTTTAAGTGCATAGTCCAACTTTGCCTCGCTGTCAGAATATATCTCCATAAGGGTTTGGCCTTTTGTGATTTTATCCCCGTGTTCACATTTCAGGACCACACCAGCCCCCATCACTTTTGGCGCACCTGCGGCACGTGCAATCCTTGCAATCTTCTTATTGCTTACATACTCAACCCGCCCATCCTCTTTTGCATAGAATTCTGCCTTATGTTTACCTATGGGCAGGTCATCAATGCTCAACCTCCTACTACCTCCCTGCTCCTCAACAATCTCACGCATCTTCTCGAATGCCTTTCCTGATTTTATTATACCTACAGCAGTATTGTAGCCTTCACCCTTTTGTACAATACCAGTAGCCTCAAGCAATGCACCCGCAAGCAGGCAGCTCTTACCAAACAAGTCCTGAGGCCCACCTCCGTGAAGTACTTCAATCACATCTTTACACTCCAGGGCTGGCCCAACACCAAACCCTATCGGATCGCTTCCCTCAGTTATGAATACCTGGGTCTTCATACCCAGCCTCTCTCCAATGTCTATGAAATCCTTTGCAAGTGATTTTGCAGCCACCGGATCCTCAAACTTTGTACCCCTTCCTATGGGTATATCAATCACAACATACTCCGCACCCACTGATTTTTTCTTGGCCATTATACTTGCAAGCAACATCCCTCTCGGGTCCAGCCTGAACGGGTACCTTATTCTTATCAGCTTATCATCTGCGGGAGCAAGGTGTGCGCCACCACCCCATACGATGCACCCGTGTGTCTTGAGCACAATCTTTCTTATCTCATCAACCGAAAAATTCACATTTGCAAGCACTTCCATCGTGTCCGCTGTACCGGCTGCTGATGTTATTGCACGCGATGATGTTTTTGGCATGTATGCGCCTGCAGCAGCAAGTATGGGTACAACCACCATAGTTGTTCTGTTTCCTGCAACACCACCCGCACAATGCTTGTCAACTATTGGATGTTTATCGAGCCTTAGTACCTCCCCTGAGTTCATTACAGCATTTGTCAGTGCAACCGTTTCTTCTGCACTGAACCCACGCGTGTATGCCGCGGCCACAAATACGGCAAGCTCAGCCTCGCTCAGTTTATTGTCCATAAGGTCTTTTATTATCTCATCAATCTCTGCTGGTGTGAGGGCAGCGGCATCAAGTTTTTTCTTTATATACTCTATAGAGGCAGGCTTCATGAGTGGCATTATGTATACCTTGTCTCCCGGGCTGAGCGCAAGCTTCTCAACAATCTCTATGAATACCCCCACCTCTCCCTCCTTTACAAGCGTTGCGGAAGTATCAACAATCGCTGACATTTTCTTGTTTTTGTAAACTAATTCAACACGGTCTCCAAGGAACAGGTCCCTCTCTTTTGCCTCAGATTCATTAAGCACTATTATAGGCAGCCCCGCTCCAATATCAAATATCTTAACCTTGTATTCCACTTTTATGTGCTCCTTTTCCCCGCTATTGTTTACCATTTTTTCACCTTGACAAAAGGATTATGGCCTGTGGAGGGATGATACCTTTTTCTGTTATATATGCTGTTATGTATTTTGCAGGGGTAACATCGAACGCAGGATTTTCTATTTTCAGGTTTTTTAGCCCAGGGTTTTTGAGCACCTCATCAGGATCTCTTTGCTCTATTGGTACAGGCATTCCCCATTTGGTAAGATGGTCAAACTTGTACAATTCGGCAGCAGAGTAGAACGGTATATCCAAGTGGTATGCGAAATGTGCAACCATCGCCGTCCCAACCTTGTTGATCAGGTTTCCTGAGGCAGTGATTGCATCAGCACCGACGAACACAGCATCACATCTCTTTATGTATATGTGCGCTGCACTATCTACTGCAAGCGTTGTAGGTATGCCATAACCAGCAAGTTCTTTTGCAGTCTTAACACCTTGGTACCTGGGTCGTGTCTCGCTCACAACAACATAGAAATCCTTTCCATCATCATATGCCTCCTTAAATATCCCAGTAACTGTTGAGCTGTGGCAGTGCGTGTAGCATACCATACCATCATGTATAAGCGAGGCACCATAATCTCTGAGCATTGTAATGGTGTGTACCATATCCTCATTTATTCTTTTCCTGATATCCCTTACCCTTTCCTTTAATGCTTCAACGCTTTCATCCTCGCTTCCCATGATGCGTGACAACACAAACCTTAAATAGTTCTTGAGCATTGGTTCTGTTGGCCGTGCAGAGGCGATTTCATCTGCAGCAACAAGCAGTGCAGACTTGTACTCTTTCACGCTCGTTCCATCGAATGAATCAGATTCAAGCACTAATGCGTTAATACCAGCATTTGCGATGTTCCTTGCACCCTGTATTTTCAGTGCCCGTATATCCTTAACAATCTCTCTGGCGGCCTCATTCATAAAACTCATATTCACCATATAAGCTTAAAAAATTGATTAGGCTTAAAATCCATAGAATATGGAAGGAGAGGTTGGGATGAGCGCTGAAGAGCTTGCAAAAGAGATGCAGTTGAAGAATGAGGATGAGGAGCTTTTACAGTTCCTTGAGGAGACAAAGCCAAAGATATGTGTGGTTGGCACTGGTGGCAGTGGATGCAATACAATAAACAGGTTGTACCAGATGGGGATATATGGTGCAGAGCTTATCGCACTCAATACAGATGTCCAGCATCTGTTAAAGGTGAAAGCGAACAAGAAAGTGCTCATAGGAAAAAAGCTCACACATGGTATGGGTGCAGGCAGCAATCCCGAGATTGGCGAGAATGCCGCCAAGGAAAACATAAAGGATATTGAGAAGGCAATAGAGGGCGCATCTATGGTATTTGTTACGTGTGGTATGGGTGGTGGCACAGGCACTGGGTCTGCACACATAATTGCAGAGGCAGCAAAGAATATGGGCATACTAACCATAGGTATTGTAACACTTCCATTCTATTCTGAAGGCAGGCAGAGAAGGAAAAATGCACTTGAGGGTCTCGCACGGCTTAGGAAAAAGTGCGACACAACGATAGTAATACCTAATGACAAACTCCTCACTATAGCGCCGGACCTGCCGCTTAACACTGCATTCAGGTTATCTGATGAGATTCTTGCAGGTGCAGCGAAGGGTATAACTGAGCTCATAACTAAAGTGGGCCTTGTTAACCTTGACTTTGCAGATGTGCGTACAACACTGCTGAATGGAGGGTATGCAGTTATAGGAAACGGAGAATCTCCACCAGATGCTAAGCCAGGAGAGCGTGCACGCCTCGCAATTGAGACTGCCCTCAACTCGCCACTGCTCGATGCAGACATATCGAACGCAAACAGGGCCCTTGTAAATGTAGTAGGTGGCCCGGATATGACCCTGCGTGAGGCTGAGTATATGGTTACCGAGGTTTCCAAGAGCATAGCCAAGGACTCGCACATAATATGGGGCGCACGCATTGATGAGGAGATGAAGAAGAATTCAATCAGAGTGCTTGTTCTCATAGCAGGTGCAGAGTTTCCTGAGTACAAGCTTGAGATGGAGAAGCTCAGCAAGATAGATGTTGAGCTTGACATGATATAAAACAAAAAGCAAGAAAACAACAAAAACCAAAAGCAAGGTGATGGTGTTGATCGGTAGGATTGTTGAGTTTGTTTCGCAATCACAGCGTGTGATGAAGATTGCCAGGAAACCTGACCAGAAGGAGTTTATGAACATGTTTCGCATTGTTTCAATTGCTGCTTTTGTAATCGGGCTGATAGGCTTCATAATAAGCATGGCATTCAGCCTGTTTGGGTGAGTGGTTGAGATGGGGTACTATGCACTACGTGTAACTGCAGGGCAGGAAAAGATTGTTGCTGATCTGCTGAGGAACAAGATAGGCAAGCTCAAGCTTAACATACCTTCATTGCTTGTGCTGGAAGGATTCAAGGGATACATAATAGTTGAGGCTGCTGATGAGGGGGAAGTGCGCAAGCTTGCATTTCAGGTTCCAAATGTGAAAGGGGTACTTCCAGGCGAGGTTGCAGCAGATGAGATAAAGAAGATGATTGAGACAAAACCGCAGATGTACAGCCTGGCCAAAGGGGATGTTGTGGAAGTAATAAACGGCCCGTTCAAGGGTGACAGGGCAAAGGTGCTTAAAATCGACTTGGAAAAGGAGGAAGCTACTATAGAGCTGCTTGAGGTTACCGTGCCTATCCCGATAACGACAAAACTTTCATGGTTAAAGGTTCATCAGAAAGCGGAGGAGGAAGGTGGTAAAAATGTCTAAGTTAACAGTAAACGCACTCGTTTCCGGTGGCAGGGCAACGGCAGGGCCACCGCTTGGTCCAGCTCTTGGGCCCACAGGAATCAACATTGGCAAGGTTATAGCCGAGATAAACTCCAAGACAAAGGATTTTGAGGGGGTGGATGTTCCAGTAAAGGTCATTGTTGACACTGCTGCAAAGGAGTTTGAGATAGAGGTGGGAACACCACCCGTAAGTGCACTCATAAAGCGCGAGCTGAAGATTGAGAAAGGAGCGGGAAACCGCGAGGCCCCTGCTGGCAATATCCCGCTGGAATCTGTTGTGAAAATTGCAAAGATGAAGAAAGACTCTTTTAACACATCGCTCAGGAATGCTGTCAAGCAGGTGCTTGGTACATGCCTTAGCATGGGCGTTACTTGCAATGGAAAGAAAGCGAATGAAGTGATTCAGGAGATTGATAAAGGGGTGCACGATGCGCTTTTCAAGCCATAGCTTAAGTAGCTGTATCATTCTTACACTCCTTCTTTTTTCATTAGCATCTGCGAACAGGATCAAGTGGACATCAGACCTAAACGCTGATGTTACTGGAGGCATTCTTGTTGATGGCGATTACATATACGTGTCATCATTAGATTCGCTCTCAAAGCTTCAGTTAAGCGATGGAAAAATAATTTGGAGCATGCAGCTCAAGGGCACCTTGCTCAATCCTGTTAAGATAGGGTCATTGCTCGTGCTTTTGTCGAAGGAAGGGAATGTGTATGTGGTGAGTGATTCAACAAGGTCTGTGGTTAGGACTGTCAATATTAGTGGCCAGATCCTAAATGACCCGCTAGTTGTTTCAGGAATCCTGTACATACCAACATCAGCAGGTATTGTTGCATTCAATGCGCAGACCGGTAGTATATTATGGGTGCAGAAGGAGGCTTGCATAACACAGTCAACCCCTCTCTTGGTGGATAACAACCTGTTCGTTGTGTGTGAGAACGGTCTCATAAAACTCATTTCTACATCATCTGGTGCTACTGTTGACCAGGCAAGCTATTCAGATGTGTTCTGGAAATCTTCCCCAGTGTATGTTGATGGGAGGGTTATAATTGGTAGTTTTGGTGGCAATGTATATGCAGTATCGCAGAGGACACCTAGGAATTTTATGTGGATCCGGGATACTGTTGATGGTACAGGCATAGTTTCTGATATTAAGTTGGTTGATAAAAAGATTCTTATATCTACTGCTAGCGGAAACATGTGCCTGCTTGAGGCGGATGGTACGATAAGATGGTGTGCTTTGCTTGACAGTGAATCTGTATCCTCACCAGTAGTCACAGATACCAATATATATGCAATTACGGATAGCGGTACGATGTATGGAATATCTTATGATGGCAATGTGAGCTGGAAGTATGAGACAGGGCTTCCCGTTAAGGCAGATATCATAAAGAAGGGAAGCATGATTTATGGTGTTTCAAAAAATGGTACGGTGTTTGCACTCTCAACTTCATCATGTAGCGTTACATACCCTTCAGATGGGATGGACGTTTCCGGTGTAGATATGCTCGATGTTGAGGTTGATGTCTATGCAGATACATCTATAAAAAATGTGCAGGTGCGCACAGGTGAAGGTGCTTGGGTGGAGGCATCAAAGCAGGGTGATGTTTATGTAGCGAAACTCCCTATCCCCATCGGTGAATCGAGCATATCATGTAGGGTTATCAGTGAGGATGGTGCAGAACAGCCACCTTACGATACAGTGGCTGTAACGCGGAAAACATCTGGGAAGGTTATGAATGTTGATGTGCCTTCCTTTGTTGGTTACGGTTCATCTTTCAATGTTGTTGTAAAGGATGAGAAAGGCAACCTGCTGGACCGTGTTAATATATTATTTGGCCCACTGCAGTACAGAAACATTGATGGTCAGATTACGATTACGCCACACACAAAGGGTAAGTTTATGCTTGAAGTGAGAAGGGCAGGGTATGTACCGTTTAAGAAAGAGGTGGAGGTTGGGGATGATTACACTATATTTATGGTTGTCATAGTGCTTGTCTTTTTGTTTTTATCTGTTTTTTACATATTTTATAGGAGATGGATGGAGGAATGATTAGATGGCATCTTTACCCAAGCATATACTTATGAAACGGAATATTGTTAGGGATTATGTTAGTGATGAACAGTTTCAGCCAGCAGGCATTGACCTTACAGTTGAGAAGGTTTACAAGTTTGTTGATACTGGGAGAATAGATTATGATAATACGGAAAGAAAGCTTAGCATGGTTGAGGAGCTCAAGTTTGGCAGTGACGGGTATGTATTCCTCCCGAAAGGGTCTTATAAGA
>JBMFNT010000005.1:0-3258 GCA_049970015.1 Candidatus Micrarchaeia archaeon | reverse complement strand
AAAGAAAGCTTAGCATGGTTGAGGAGCTCAAGTTTGGCAGTGACGGGTATGTATTCCTCCCGAAAGGGTCTTATAAGATTCAGTATAAGGAGGTTGTTAGCATACCGAAAGATGTTGTTGCATGGGTGCTTCCAAGGTCATCGCTGCTGAGGTGCGGTGTAACGATTGAAAGTGCAGTTTGGGACCCTGGATATACTGGAAGGGGAGAAGGGCTTATGATTGTTATGAATGAACATGGGTTTGCACTCAAGCATAACGCTAAGGTAGGCCAGATGGTATTCCTCCAACTTGTTGAGGAGGCAAATGAGGGATACTCAGGGGCATACCAGGGGGAGAACATATGAAGGATGGTGAGTGTTATGGAGTTTGCTAGGTCTTATTCCTCCAACTTGTTGAGGAGGCAAATGAGGGATACTCAGGGGCATACCAGGGGGAGAACATATGAAGGATGGTGAGTGTTATGGAGTTTGCTAGATACATTGGTGCTTTGGTCATTGCTGGAGTATTTGTGCTGTTGGTTGGCTGTACTGGCGAGTCCACTGCGCGTGTTACTTGCTCATCAAGCAAGGATTGTAAGGAGTGGCAGTTTTGTAATGGTGATTACATATGTGCCCCAAAACCAGGATATTGTGATACGGTTTCTGATTGCGGCCCAGTGGAGAAGTATACCTGTGATAAAAAGACACACAAATGTACCTTTAAGGAAGGGTTTTGCGCCTCAAATGCAGATTGCAAGAGTTGGCAGGTATGTGATACAGTTATAGGTGAGTGTAGGACTGCAGTAGGGTTCTGTGATAAGTCAGAGCAATGTAAGAATGCATGGGAGTACTGTAGCCCTGAAACTCACACGTGCAGGCCACAACCTGGGAAATGTTCGACAGATTTTGATTGCAATTCATGGGAGACCTGTGATAGAAGCTCAAACCTGTGTAAACCTTTGCAGGGCAGGTGCAATACTGATACAGATTGTGATGAATGGGAAGTTTGCAACACAAAAACTAACATGTGTGCAGTGAAAAGTGGGTTCTGCAATGATGAGGCTGACTGTGATAGCTGGGAGTATTGCAACCTACAGACAAGGAGATGCACTGCCAAGGCAGGCATGTGCAACGTTGATGAAGATTGTGGCCCTGGCAAGTATTGCCAAGAGCGCACGCACACATGTAACATACCATCAAACCAGTAGAGAATACAGCAAAGCTACACATGTCAAAGCAAAGGCCAGTTGATGTTACTATCCAGGGAATAACACACAATACCTATCAAATTAAGTAGTAGGTATTAAATGAATAACTGCAATATGTATGTATAGCAAACCAAGTCTGAGGGGTTAATATGGTAAAGAAGAAAGTAATGCTTGTTATAATAGACGGGATTGGAAGCCTTCCTGTAAGGGATGGCAAGACAGAATGGGAGCTGACAAGGACGCCAAACCTTGATAGGTTTATGAGATGTGGGGTTTATGGCCTTATGTACTCTATAAGGATGGGTGTAATACCAGGGAGTGATACATCTCACCTTAACATTTTAGGATACACTCCTGAGAAATATTATCCAGGCAGGGGGCCGTTGGAAGCGTTGGGTGCAGGCATAGTACTTAAAGAAGGTGAGATCGCGTTTAGGGCAAATTTTGCCACTGTTGATGACATGTTTAATGTCATTGATAGAAGGGCTGGCCGGGTTTCAACACAGGAAGCGTACTTGCTATCAAAGGAAATAGAGCATATGGTGATTGATGGGTATGAGTTTTTCTTCAAGAGCACGATTGAGCATAGAGGTGTGCTTGTGGTTCGTGGCAAGTTGCCTGGGAGGCACATTGAAGATACTGATCCTCATGAAACAGGAAAACCTGTTGTATGGCCGAAGCCATCTGGAGATGGTGCACGCCTTGCCAATGCCATTACAAAATATACTAAGGAAGTCTACAAGAGGTTGAGCAGGCATAATATAAATACCAACCGCAAGCTGCCTGCAAACATTGTGCTTCTTAGGGGGGCTGGCGTTTACAAAAAGGTTGAGCCTTTTGAAAAGAGGTATGGAATGCGTGCCTGTTGTATTGCAGGTGGGGCATTGTACAAAGGGATCGCACGGTATGTTGGAATGGATGTTATTGATGTAAAAGGAGCGACTGGGGGATATGATAGCGATCTTGATGCAAAAGCTCATGCAGCCCGTGAATTAATAAAAACATATGATTTTGTTATGCTTCATGTGAAAGGCATGGACAATGCAGGCCACGATGGTAATATTAGAATGCGCGTTAATATGATAAAAAAAATAGATCGCATGCTTGGCAAGCTTACAGACCTCAAAGATACTATTATGGTCATCACTGGTGACCACTCAACGCCCCCAACCAAAATGGCACACTCGCACGAGCCAGTTCCCATAATCATATACGGTGTTGAGGCAAGGGATTACGGTGCACGCAAGTTTTGTGAAGTCGAATGCGGTAAGGGAGAGCTTGGCAGGATTTGTGGAGATCAGCTTATGCAGCTGATACTTTCTTATTCCGGCAGGACAGAAAAGTATGGCTCATAGCAAAAGTAATGCAACAGTTGTTATCTGTTGCTTTTTGTATATCTATTCCAACCCCGCTTTTCTAAGCAGTTTCAAACAATGTATATGACCATTCCTTGCCGCATAATAGCCAGCTGTTCCACCACCATTATCCCGAGCATTGACATTTAGTCCCGCATTTATTAGTAATTCCAAGCAATCTTTGTGACCATTTTGTGCAGCATAATGTCCGGCCGTTTCACCATAATTGCTCTTAGCATTGACATCTGCGCCTTTTTTAAGTGCATCCTGCAAACCCTGTAAATCACCTTCTCTTGCACATCTGAGCAGTTCTTTATTCAATACTTCCTGGGTTTGGTCAGGCTTTTGTTTATATTTTTGAAAGACTCTCTGAGAGATTGTTCTTACTTCACTATTATCAGGTTTCATTTTTGTGTTCATTTTTATCACTACGTTTTATTAGTACAATAGGGACTTTTAAATATTTCTGTTTTGTGTTCTTTAGGCAATAATATATCGCAACATCTCTTTTATATCAGCAAACCTTCAGCTGAAAGTATTATCATGCACAGGAATAGGATTATTAGTATGAGAGTAGTCCCAGCAAATAGAACCTCCAATGATGATAAAGATAATGAGAATTCGTTTGCTGCTTTAAGCAAACTCGTGCTCATGCTTTCATCACCAGGTGCAGCAATATATGTACTGGACATCTTTGATTCTGCGGCTTCAACCTCG
>JBMFNT010000004.1:20816-38383 GCA_049970015.1 Candidatus Micrarchaeia archaeon | reverse complement strand
ACATCTGGGTTTGGTGATTCGGTCAGAAAATATCTACTAATGGCCAGGAATATTACATCTGGGTTTGGTGATTCGGTCAGAAAATATCTACTAATGGCCAGGAATATTACATCTGGGTTTGGTGATTCGGTCAGGAAATATCTACTAATGGCCAGGAATATTACATCTGGGTTTGGTGATTCGGTAAAGATTAAAAATAATTTCAGCACAAGGTGAACTATGGTTATGTTTAAGGAGAAATTGCAAGGGCTTAGTGATGCCGAGGCATCTAAACGCCTAAAAGAGCATGGCCCAAACATACTTGAGATTGCTGAAGAAATAAGCCCAATCAAGATTTTTATAGATCAATTCCGTTCACTGTTTGTACTGGTGCTTCTTGCCGCAGCAATTATCTCATTTGCGATTAATGAGACGCTTGATTCAATTGCCATATTTGCAATACTGATACTTAACTCCATTCTGGGATTTATACAGGAATACCGTGCAAGCAAAGCAATTGAAGCACTTAGAAAAATAAGCGTACAGTATGCACGGGTAGTAAGAAACGGTATTATCAAAGTGTTGGATTCAAAGTATATTGTACCAGGAGATGTCATACTTATTGAAGAGGGTGATAAAATACCTGCTGATTGTGAAGTTTATGAAAGTATTAATTTGGAGTGTGATGAAGCAATCATTACAGGAGAAAGTAGGCCAGTCAAGAAAGAAAAGGGAGATGCTGTTTACGCAAATACGTTAGTTGTACGCGGAAGAGGTACTTGCATTGCAAAGAAAACTGGGCTAGAGACACAATTTGGAAAGATTGCCCTGCTCACTACAAAAACCACTAAAGAAGAGGTGCCTCTTGAAGTAGAGCTCAATAAAATGAGTAAGAGAATGACAATATTGATTTTGTTTATTGCTTTAACCATTTTCATCATTAGCTACTTCAGTGAAAAAAGCTTAATAGAAACGTTTATGTTTTCTGTAAGCCTTGCCGTTGCTGCAATACCTGAAGGCCTTCCAATAGTTGTCACCATAACTCTTGCGATTGGTGTGCAGAGAATGGCAAGAAAAAATGCCATCGTCAAAAGAATGCTTGCAGTGCAAGGGTTGGGTAGTGTTGATGTAATATGTACAGATAAGACAGGTACACTTACCAAAAATGAAATGGCTATAAGAAAAATATGGTGTGATGGGCTGGAATATGATGTGACCGGAAGCGGATACAGTGATAAAGGCACTTTAATGATAAAAAATATGCCTGTGATCCCATCAAAGCAAACTGCAAATATGCTAAAATATGCCATGCTTTGCACAACTGGACAGATAGAGGATGTTGAAAAGCCCATAGGAGATCCTACTGAGATATCTATACTGTATGCTGCCAAAAAAATCGGGCTTTCAAAGAAAGATGCATTAAAAGATATGCCCCTCATTGTAGAGTTTGGGTTTGATTCATCACTCAAAAGGATGACAACAGTACACCAAGATGGCAAGAATTACTTAATATGCACAAAAGGCGCAGTAGAATCACTTTTAGGTATATGTAATAGAGTACTTATAAACGGGAAGATATATAGGTTGGACAAAAAGAAAGAAAAAGAGATACTGCAAAAAATGGAGGAATACGCTAATAATGCATATCGTGTTATAGGAGTTGCATATGGTATTAAACAAAAGAGCAGTAAGGCAAGCAGAGAAGAAACAGAGAAAAACCTTGTATTCATGGGAATGCTTGCGATGTATGATGCACCGCGCGAGGAGGTTTATGCAGCGATTGATGCTTGCAAAAAGGCAAACATTGATGTAAAGATGCTAACAGGAGATTATGAAAAGACAGCCATTGCCATCGCAAAAGAGATAGGGCTTTTAAGCAACGAGGACAATGACTTTGAAAGATTTTGTCTTAATGGGGAGCAGATAAGCAATTTGACTGATGATGAGCTTGCTGAAAAAGTAAAAGAAGTTAAGATATTTTCCCGTGTGTCTCCAGACCAAAAAATGCGTGTTCTAAAAGCTCTGAAGAGAAACAATAAAATAGTTGCAATGACTGGGGACGGGGTTAATGATGCACCATCCCTCAAGCTTGCTGATATAGGCATAGCTATGGGCATAATGGGGACTGATGTTGCCAGGGAATCCGGTGACATTGTGCTAATGGATGATAATTTTGCAACAATTGTAGAGGCAGTAAAAGAAGGAAGAACAATCATGAACAACATAATGAAATTTGTATACTACCTGATCAGTGCAAACTTCTCAGAACTGATAATCATAACGGGTATTATATTGTTTGCCGAACTCTCAACTCTAAACTCGACAGGTGAATTCTTACTGCCGCTCCTGCCATTGCACATCTTATGGATTAATCTACTAACGGATGGGTTGCCGGCAATTGCCCTTGGTGTTGATCCAGTGGAAAAAAATCTTGCTAAAAATAATGGTAAGCGCAAAGAACTGCTATCGTTTAGGTCAATAATTGAGCTAGCAATTATTTCGCTAATAATATCACTTCCTGCATTCGGTTTATTCTTTGTCTCAAGAGAAAATGGCTATTCAACACAATTGATTAGAACGATACTATTTACATACATAGTAGTATCGGAACTGGCACTAGTGTTCATTATTAGAACAAGGGGCTTTTCTGTGATAAAGCTGTTCACAAATAAATATCTGGTGCTTGCAGTGCTAGTTTCATTACTACTTCACCTATACATACTTTACAGCCCAGCCAATGAAATTATGAAAGTAACCCCGCTCCTTGCAGAAAACTGGCAAATGATACTCATAGGCGTGCTGCTTGTTATGATACTGCTAGAATCAATAAAGCTTGCTTTACCAAACAAGAGTGAGATATTACTTACAATTGAATAATATATATTTCGGGGTGGTTTACACAGAATCTGTTTTTTTCCAAAGCATTCTCTTATTATTTATCACTTCCTTAGCAACACTAAGTAGAAGAGTACTCACTCTTAAAGCCTCATCAGGGTTGAGTTTTATCGCTTGTGCAGAGTTTGTGTTTATCAGCCTTATAACAACCTTTCCATCCCTTGGGAACCCATTGCATAGCTGTGCCTCCTCACTCTCAATCCTAAGTATTGTTTTATGCTGTACCCCACTCTCCTGGTCCTTCCACCAATGGACAATCTCATCTTCTATCATAACGCCACTCCAATTAGGTTTCACCTATATTATATATTATATTTTCGGAGCTGTGTTTCCAGTATTAGCTCGACAAAATAAAGATATATTTATAAATGTTTGATGAGAACTAGATGTCGAACTAAAGGTGCTTGTATGGGCATAGGTAGTATGCGCTACAAAGATTTGCTTAAGAAAGTGCCTGAAGATATTGATGTAGAAATAGAAAGCAAATGCGGGGAATCAATAATACACATAAAGAAAAAGGTATCAAAAAAAAGCACAGAAATAGATATTCTACCATCTATGTTCTAGCTCCAGGGTAGATCGAGCATGCCATGGTACCACGCACTAGGCTGGAGGTCAAACCCGTTTGATTACCGGCCTAGTGCTGATTTTTTTGTTTTTGAAGATCTCGCTGAAGAAGTTATAAAATACATTGATTCTGGGGCTGTTGTTAGTACATATGGTATAGCTGGCATAGGCAAAACTTCCCTGCTACACTGTTTAGATGCGAAGTTAAAGGAAACCTATTTCACTGTGTTCTTAGATTTCAGAGAACTACATGATAAAAACCAATTTCTAACAATACTCGGAAGACGCCTTGCCTCACAAAGCAGCCTAATAAGCAAGATACAGGAAATAATAAGGGGCAAGGATGAGAATATAGTAGACAAGATAAACAGGATTATTGGTAAAAGACGACTTGTGTTATTGGTGGATGAGGCCGGCCTCCTAAAGGATGACAATATAGCCAGTCTGCTTGCAACAATTAAGGACCATGTAGATAGTGCAATCGTATGTACAAGCATAGAACCCCTATCAAGCTATGAAATCTATAAGACCTCTTTCAGAGAAGGGAGAGTAGCCCGTGAGATATCTTTTCCAATGCCTAACCTAGATACACTCATAGAAATGATTACGAAGCGAATCGAGCATGTGGGTGGAAAAGGAACATATCCATTCAAGAGGGATGCCTTAGAATACATATCAAGGATTTCTGGGTATATCCCAAGGGAGACTCTGATAAACACGCAAAATGCTTCTATATATTATGTAGATGAAAAATTTGATAGAGAATTTACAAAATCTGATATGGAGATATTTCTAACTGGTAAGACTATTGCTGAAGATAGCGATGAAAACATTGAAAAGATATTTGAAAACATGTCAGAAAACCAGAAGAAAATAATACGCTGCTTAACTGCCCCAAAGACTGCACAAGAGCTTGAAAACGAGACTGGAATTCCATATGGGAGTTTAACAAAGGAAATCGGCAGACTCATGCTTCAAACTGACGCTGAAATGATGACAAGGAAAGGGCTAAAAAATCCAATATGCACTAAAACTGTTACTCGGCCATACAAATATGTTCTCACAAAGAAATGGAGATTACTGTTCGCTAAGGAATAAGGGGTAATGATGATGGAATTATCTGGCAGATGCTATATATGTGGAAGGGTATGCACCCCATGTATAACCTGCAGATTATGCGGCAGAGTTGTTTGTATTGAACACCAAAAAAATGGGGTATGTTTAAATTGTATATCTGGAAGGATGCTAAAACCATAATTACAGAGAATAGGTTACTATATAACTGCCTTTCTCTTCCTTATAATCAAGCAATACTGCATTTATACCATTTAATCTCAGAGTGTATGCAAAGCCATCTATGTAGTCTTCCGGACCGCATGTACGGCACAGAACACCACTAAACTTAAGCACAAGCCTGTCCTTTTCTAACTTTACTAATGAAATATCTATCTCTCCACCGTATGCAGATACAAACTCCCCAATGATTGCTGATAAAGCAGTTTCATCCAACATACATTACTATTATAATATTTTTCTTTTTAATTGTTATATCTAGAAAGAGGTGTTCTTTTTTGGGAGCAATACCTAGAAAGTGGAAGAAAAAAGGAAGAATGCGCTGGAAGTGGATAAAGAAAAGAAGAAAGAGGATGAAAAGAAAAATAAAACGAAGGGTAGGGGAGCTTTAATGCTTCATATGGTTGTTGCATTTCTAATTTTAATAATACTAAGCTTAATGGTAGTGGAATCAAGCATGGAGGTTCGCCTAGCTTATTTTTTCATATACACTATCCTTTTTGCAGTTTATAATGTGGCACATTTAAATGGGATAAAACTAGTTTTTGAAAAGGTATCAAAAAAAGCTGAGAAATAGAAAAAAGAAAACTATATAAATATGTTCAAAAGAAATAAAAATCATGAGTAATGACACTAAACTTGTGGAAAATAAACCAGATGGAGAGAAAAAAACAACAAGTAAAATAAGGAAAAAACTACCTTTAGGTAAGACTGCTTTAGCAACTGGATTGCTTGTGGAATCCATACAACTCATTCGTAAAACTGAATATAATAACTTCTATAGCACATTACCACAATTTATCGATTACAACAAAGAACTTCTATATTCTGTTGCCAAACACCCGTTTAAAATTTTCTTTGCCGGTGCGGCAGTGTATGTGGTTAAGTCTATGTTTGATGCAGCCTTTGATAAGCATGCCGAAGAAAGAAAAAATATAGGCACTGTTGAAACATATGATATCGATGATAAGGTATCAAAAAATGTTGTTGGATGCATTAACTCGCTGAAAAAAATCTCACTGTTTGCATTTGCTCCTGCACTAATAGATACTACATACAGAATATTAGAAAATGGTATTGAAAACTTAAATATAGAGAAAATAGTGGATTCATCCTCTGCAATTGTATACACTTTGAGTGCATTTGTAGGTGTGCTGTCAATTGAGAAGCTGAGTAGATATGTAATAAACTCTATAAAGAATATGTTGGAGATAGAATTTATACAAAAAATTGTAACCGGGTTAAAAGATAACCAAGCAAATAGGAATCAAACAACGGAATCAAACAATGTTCCCACTGAAAACCAGCAAGCAGGCAACTCGAAACAAAGCAATACCCCAACTGGAAACCAAAAAGCAGGCAATCTATCACAATCGAGAATTGAAAAGCAAACAGAAAAAACATCTAACAACCAGAACCAAAACTAAACCTTTTTTTAAGCGTGCTCAATATCTAGCAGATTAAGGGATACTGCTCGTTTTCCATCTATTAGTATATCCAACCGGCCATTGTTGGCTATTATCCTCACAGTATTGGATGAGACATGCTCAATTTTGTCTGGGTTAAGCATACTCACCAGAAGGTTGGCCAGTTCATCATCCTTATCATAGCACACTGCCCATTTCTTTTTTGGTATTTTCTCAACTAGCACCGGATTGAATATTATCCTACCAGCCTCTTTCCACTCATCATTTTCCAAATCAACTGCAAAAAGTTCGTTAGGATTACCATGACTCTCATAAACAAAAACTACCCTTTTACACCCTCGCTTATGTGCCATTCTGAGTATTGAATCAAAATTGCGCTTCCCCCTATTTTCATAAACACAAGAAAAAACATTTGCAAGCGATCTTGCAAGCCTTCGGGTTATTGGCCCACATTTCCTGCTTGTAGTCAAATAACACATACATATCAATCTGTTTTAACTTTCTTTGCAACGGGAGGCCTTGCCTTGAACACCACCCTAGATGCACAGAAAGGACACCTGACATAATTCTGGTCTATTTTTTCTATTAGATTATTGCAGCTTATGCATTTGTACATTTAAACACCTTCTTTATTTTACCTGTTCTTCAACATTTTCTCCGGCAGTGCTTTTCTCACTTTCAGCCCGTTCCTCTTTCTTTTCCAGTGCTTTCTCAATGCTCTCAAGTTCGGCTGCACTCAACTTCTTTCCTTTACTCAGGTCTTGTATGAGTCTTCTTGCAAGAACGCCACCTGGTGTTGTAAACTCATAAGCTCCACCAGCAAACACTGCACCACAAGACCTGCATTCCCACTGCCCCGCACCTTCTCTTTTTACTGACTTCTTCGAGCAGGAAGGACATTCATACCTATCGGATTTTGACTTTTTTATCTTGATGTACTGTGTCCTAAGCCTTGCACCGCCCCTAACCGAAAACTTAACCATCACAACACCTTCCTCTAATTAAAAGAGAAATAATATTATAAGTATTTCTCAAGCTGGCCATATTTTTCGAATGCAACATCTATCATCATTCCAAGCTCAGCACGGGTTATTCCACCCCTACCGCTTTTCTGCATAGTGCACAATTTATCACCGCTGATACCTATAGTAAGGCGCGTATCATACGCATGATCCTCTTCGAGAGATGGATCAAGCATTATGTGTTTTCCTATCTTGACGAATGTTACCTCTAGTGCACTTCCCCTCAGTTTAAGTGGAATACCCTCAACCTCTCTATTGAGCTTTCCGTCCTCATACAATGGTATTTTAGCATCTCTCAGTGCGGCCATACTTGCAAGCATTGATGCATCTATGTAATTCCCATCATAATCTAACACATATATATCTATGTATAATCCATATGCCTTTCCCGGTTCGATGTACAAAGATTTCAAATCTATTATCTCTGCACTGCGCACTGCCCTGTCAACGACACGTGCCAACTCAATTGCGTGCTCATCTGGGGGTCCCACCTCAAATGTGGGTGATGCCATTGGCAAAAGTTCTGCACTAACAGAAAGTACACCTTCCTCAGGCCTATCCGAAAACGGTTCCGCAAGGTCAAACTTGACTGCCGCCAGCACCTGCGTATTTCCGATAGAAACCCACGCTGACCCATCCGCTGTAGCTATGGCAGATTTTCTAACAGATATTGGCCTGTAGTCAAACATCCCTCTCCTATCTACCCTTTCACCTTTCTCAAGTAGCATTGTAACATTAGATTTCATTATTTCGTCCATTAAACTCATTTAGATCACCTTTCGACAGCCGGCTCCTTATAAACCTCTTTCAATGCCTCAATCTCCTTATTTTTGATCACAGACACCTGTGCTTCTACATAATCAAGAGCCTTGAAAAACTCTTCTTTGGTGAGTTGCCCGTCCATCTGCAACAATAATATTTCCTTGTTTCTCGGTGCAATCGCTACTGGCATATCAGATTGACCATAGTTATCCTCTTCTTTAGAGCAATCAATACATATCTCACCATCTATTTTCCCAGCAGCTACAGCTACCGGTAAATCTTTCATAGGTATACCTGCGTTTGCAAGAGCAACTGCTGCGGCAACAAGACTGGCACATCGCGTACCACCGGATGCCTGTAAAACTTCAACAAACACATTTATCATTGCCTTGGGATAATATTCCAGGAATACAACATTTTCCAATGCTTCACGGAGCACCATTGAAAGTTCAATAGACCTCCTGTTTGGACCAGCCCTCCCATGCTCTTCTTTGGATGCAAATGGAGACATTATATATCTCATGTTGAGAACTGCACGATATGGATTGCTAATGTGTCTGGGGAAGCATTCCCTTGGGCCATAAACCGCTGCAATTATCTTATTTCCACCCCATTCAACATATGCAGATCCATCTGCACGGTTGAGCACTCCCGCCCGTACACTAAGAGGGCGCATCTCATCCAATGCCCTACCATCAAGCCGCTTTCCATTAACAACCAACTTTACATTCCCATTACTACTACTCATCCTTACCACCACTCTTCAAAAATGCCGCAATCTTATCTGTAAGGCCACTTATGTGTGCCTCAGACTCTATCTTAAGTATTGCCTTTGCAGCAAGATACTCGTTACCATCACGCATCCATATCCAGCCATTCCTGCCAACTACTATTTTTGTGCCAGTTGCATCTTTTATCTGTTGGAGCATCGAACCTTTCTTACCTATTACACGAGGTACTTTCACTGGGGAAATCCGAAGAATCCTCCCTCCTTTCAGGATTGCTGGATCTACCAGCGATATGTTGCGCAGCTCATCAACATCACGGACTTTCGCTATTATGATATCACCAACATCAAGCCGTTCCCTGAAATCGCGCATGGACATAAACGTATCACCAGGCAACCCTGTTTCTATCACATACCCATTTGGCTTTACCTCACTAACAAGCCCTATCAAAACATCTCCTTCCTGTGGCTCGTATACGCCTTCTAATGGAATGAATACGTTCTCCTCATCATTGTACATACCAATCAGGGAAACATACTTCTTTCCATCTTCCTCGTAAACCCCCTTTCCTGAAACTTTGAGGTTGGGCAATTCATCTCCCGGCACCAGTAATCTCTTCATTTACAACACCTTCAACATTAATCATTATCTCTCAACAACCTTCGCCTGAACCTGGCCATGTGTGGCCTTATTAAGCTTATCGTACATCACTGATTGCATGCCTGGAGGTATTTCAAAAAGCACAAGAAGGGAACCATCCCCCTGCCATTCTTCTCTCTTAGGATTGAACTCCTTAACTACTCCATATGCGCGGGCCACATGCTCAGCAGGTATTCTAACTGCAATCTTAAGCACCTCATAACGAAGAGGTATTATCGGCCTCAACAGCTTAACAATATCCTCAACCTGCGACTCTGCAGACTTCATCGGATCGATGTGCACTTTTGCCTCCTCCATTGCAAGCTCTATTCTCTTTATAGGATGCGGTGCATTCGTCCGCGGGTCAATATAATTTTGCGCTATATAACTCATTATCTTGCTTTTCTTCTCCTCAATGGACTTACGCCTTTGCTCTGTGGTAAGATGAAGCTCACCTTTCAGCAATATCTCACGTGCCACTGCTTCAAAGTTGGTTGTTCCAAAAGCTTTTTTCAGCGCATCATCAGATTGCACATCACCTTTCCGCCCATCCTTGAATATGTCATGCGCTGCAACTATGCTTGATATACTAATCTCCTTGCCCTTGCGAAAGTCCATTACAAGATTTGGGTCTGCAAATACCTCAAACCTTTCCCCATCTTTCTCATACCGTATTATGACTGCATTATCTAATGATACCATAATACTACTTCACCTTGGCGAGATACTTCTTGATCTCTGCAGAGGTTAGGTATCTGGCCTTTACGTCCTTTTTTGATACTATTGCAATATCAAGGGAATCTTCCGTACACTTCTTATATTCCTCCTCACCACAAACCTCAAGCAATGCTTTCAAGCTCAATACCAATCCCTGTTCAAGAGAAATATCATGCCTGTAACTCTCACTTAGATATTTCTCCACAGATTCCTTGCTCGACCCTATTCCACATGCATAATAACCGGTGTACGCACCACTGGGCTCAACTTCATACAAAGATAGCTGGTTATCGTTAACCCCTGTGAACAGCATGGAAACTCCGAATGGCCTTATCCCGCCATACTGTGTATAAATCTGTACTGTGTCAGCAATCCTCTTGCTCAGCTCAAGAACCGTTATAGGTTCAGAAAAAGTGATTCTATTTTTCTGCGCCTCAACGCGCGCCATATCTACAAGCCTTCGTGCATCTGCTGCAAGGCCGGAAGAAGTTGCTATTATGTTATCATCTATTATGTGTACCTTATGTACAGACTCGAGCATTACTAGATTGGTTTGCATGTACCTGTTTGCCGCAAGAAGGACGCCGTCATTACAAACCATGCCAACTGCAGTGCTCCCTCTTTTCACAGCCTCTTTTGCATACTCAACCTGAAAAAGCCTTCCATCAGGGCTGAACACAGTTATAGCCCTATCATATGCCTGTGGTGAAACTGGATACATCTTCTATCACCTATATATTTTACAAAGTTGAGTTTATTAATAATACAAACCTATAAAAGCGTATTGTGTGGTTGAATGTGCTATTCTATACCTGGCAGGGTGGTTAAAGTCGAGAACAAGCAAATAGTATTGGATTATTTCGGAGAAAAGAAAGTGGCAATAAATGAGCTTGGTAACATTAGAGAAGGGGATTATGTTTTTGCACAGGGCGGGTTTGTAATAGAGAAAGTGAATGCCATAGAAGCTGAGGAAATACTTGCAGGCTGGAAAGAAAGATTTGCTGAACTTAAAGCAATAGATAGGAAATTGTCCTGGTCTATAGTGGATGGTGCAGATTTTCAGGTAGATTCCCTTAGCACATACCTATCAACAGATAGTGAAAGTGAGCTGAAGCATATTTGTGATATAGCAAACAGAATACGATACAAACATCTTGGTAATTCATGCTGTGTACATGGGATAATAGAATTCTCAAACTACTGCAGGAACAACTGCTATTACTGTGGGATACGCTGCGATAACATGACGCTTAAAAGATATAGAATGAGCATTAGTGAGATAGTTGCATGTGCAGAATATGCAGTCAACAATCTTGGGTTTAGGGCACTAGTACTGCAATCTGGAGAGGATATGTACTACACTGATGATATGCTTGCAGAGATAATCAGCAGAATAAGAGATGTGTGCAATACCCTGATTATTGTAAGTGTTGGTAGCAGGAGCGAGGAATGTTATAAGGAGATGTATGGAGCAGGTGCTCGAGGAGCACTCATACGGTTTGAAACATCGAATTTAGAATTATACAAAAAATATCATATTGGGCCAAAGGCAGACTGGAACCATCGTTTCGGGCTGATCAAATCAGCAAAGGATATGGGGTACTTAGTAGCAACAGGTTCAATAATAGGGTTGCCCGGCCAAACAATCACAGACGTTCTAAATGATATATTATTGACAAAGGAACTGGGTGCGGAGATGTACTCTTTTGGGCCGTTTATACCTCATCCCAACACACCATTAGCTGGAAACACATCACCAAATATTAATCTTGTCTTAAAAACTATTGCAGTGTCAAGAATGGTAAGCCCAAATGCAAAAATCCTTGTCACAACTGCACTTGAAACGCTTGATCCTGAAGGGCTAAGAAAAGGACTTATGGCAGGTGCAAACTCATTCATGATTAATGTCACACCAGAAAAGTACAGGAGATTATATGATATATACCCAAGGGCACATAAAAATATTGAAGCCAAAATAAAAGATACTATTGAAATATTGCAATCTCTTGGTCGTGCACCTTCGGACTTTGGTATATGATGTGTGAGGTGTCAGCATGCATTTTATAGATAATAAGACAATAGCAGATTCATTAAAAAGAAGGCCATCGCGTAAACATCTTGCAGGAATATTTGAACGTGCAAAGCAAAGAAAAGGTCTACATCCCGAGGATGTGGGGATACTTGCAAATATTGATGATCCAGAATTAATAAATAAGATGCAGAAAGTTGCTGGTCTTATAAAAAATGAGATATATGGTAACCGGCTTGTGCTTTTTGCACCTTTGTATATCTCAAACTATTGTATAAATGATTGCATATACTGCGGTTTCCACAGCTCAAACAATCTGAAGCGTATCAAGTTAGATATGGAGCAGATACGCTTGCAAACTGAGTATATAATCAACATGGGGCATAAAAGGGTGTTGCTCGAGGCCGGCGAACATCCCGATAATACGATTGATTATGTGCTGGATGCTATACGCACAATATATAGAACAAAAACTGACAAAGGTAATATCAGAAGGGTTAATGTAAATATTGCTGCGACAAGCGAAGAAAACTATGAAAAACTAAAATTGGCAGGCATTGGAACCTACCAGCTTTTCCAGGAAACATATCATTACGATACATATAGAAAAATTCACAAGGGACCAAAAAGAAACTATGATAGACAACTGTATGCACACCATCGTGCAATGAAAGCAGGCATTGATGATGTAGGTATGGGAGTGTTATTTGGACTCTATGATTATAAGTATGAACTTGTTGCACTTATAATGCACGCAAGAGAGCTTGAAAGACGGTTTGGGGTTGGGCCACACACAATATCCGTGCCACGGTGGAGGCCTGCAAAAGGAGTTTCTCCTGAATCTGCACCATATCCAGTCAGTGATATGGATTTTCTCAAGATAATATCCATAATACGTATGGCTGTCCCCTACACAGGAATAATCATCTCGACCAGGGAACCGGTGGAACTGCGTAGGGTTGCATTTAGCATAGGAGTATCACAAGCATCAGCCGGTTCATGCACATCCCCTGGAGGATATAGTAGTAAGTATGATCCAGAAAACAGTTATGGGCAGTTCACTCTATATGACACACGTTCGCTTGATAAGGTAGTTCTTGATTGTCTTAAATCTGGATTGTTGCCAAGCTTTTGCACCGCGTGCTATAGAAAAGATAGGACAGGGGAAAAGTTCATGTCGTTGGCCAAACCTGGGGACATAAACAAGTTGTGCACACCAAATGCAATTCTTACTTTTAAGGAATATCTGCTTGATTATGCATCTGATGTTACAAGAAAAGAAGGAGAAAAATTTATCGAACACATGCTTGATGGAATGGACAAAAAAACAAAGGGATTGCTTATTAAATTGTTGAATACAGTTCATGCCGGAAAAAGGGATGTTTACATCTGATCCTTTAAACTTTGCAGAAAGCTGCATCTCTTGCACAGTTTTGTGGAGGATGGCTTGCCACATGATTTGCACCTATCAATTCCAATATTTTTTGGAATTTTTATGGAATTAGAGAGTGAAATGTACGAATTTAGCATCCTAAACTTGGTCCCGGGGTACTTATCCTCCATACTATTTATGAATTCTCTAATAGGGTTTCGAAGTGCATACCCTGCATATGGGCACTCCTCGTTATGGAAATCAATACCATTATACAATGCATAAACCATAACCTCACGCTCCAAGATGTTGAACATGGGCCGTATCCTTGGCACAAACTCCTTATCATCCAAGAGACCGCCGTTTGGTGTAAAACGCGCTATTCTGAACGGCTCGTTTCTCATCATATTAAGCAGCAATGTTTGAACCACATCATCAAGGTTATGGCCTATTGCAAGTGCATCCAGGCCAAGCTTGTGCGCAGCATCGTTTAGCACCCACCTCCTAAAAACTCCACAGTATGAGCATGGGTCAGTTCTTTTATGCTTCATTATCTTATCCATGGGCACTGCAAAATCCGTGAAAGAGTAAACATAATGTGGAACACCAAGCTTATTACACAATTCCTTTGCTTTAATCAAGCTTTTGTCCCTATACCCCTGTATACCCTCATCAACACTTATTGCAACTAATTTTTTCCTCCTATCCGCACCGATCAGCTTGTGCATAAGATAAAGCATCGTTAGGCTATCCTTTCCACCGGAAATTGCTATCCCTATTTTGCTCCTTCCCCGCACCATACCATATTTTCTTATGTTATTTCCCACTCTCTTCTCAACAAGCCTTGAGAGATGTTTTCCACACATGAACTTGTCTGAGTATGCAAGGTAGATTACTGCATTTGAACCGCAGAGTGAGCATTTCACTCAACCACCAGTTGACACACGTATGAATTCTACTGTATCGTTGCTGTGCACTTCATCAAACTCCGTAACAATCTTTCCATTCACTCTTGCTATCACTGTTTCACGGGACATCTCAAGTTCTTTTATGAGATCCATCACTTTTGCATTTTTGCGTTTTTTTGAACTCACTTTAACAATCTCCCCATCTATCAAAACTTTCATGATATTTAAATAAGATTAATGGTTAAAATACTTTCTTATTTAAAAGCTGTTAAGGTGTTCCGGTTGAACATAAACTGCGTAAGTGGCAGGATGATTTTTGACTCGCGCGGAAATCCTACAGTTGAAGCCACTGTTTGTGCCGGAAACTTTACAGGCACTGCTGCTGCACCAAGCGGTGCATCTACAGGAACTTATGAGGCAGTTGAGCTTAGGGATGGTGGAAAAGAGTATAATGGAAAAGGTGTTTCAAAGGCATTAAACAACATAAATATTATAGAAAATGCAATAAGAGGAATGGATGTACTCGACCAAAAAAGCATAGATAAAAAAATAATTGAGCTGGATGGTACAGGTAATAAAAGCAAGCTTGGTGCAAATGCAACTGTTGCAGTTTCAATGGCAGTTGCACGTTCAGCCGCTGCAAGCGAAGGCAAAGAGCTTTTTATGTACCTTAACCCATCCGCCGACCGTCTTCCGATACCACTCATGAATGTGATAAATGGAGGAAAGCATGCAGGAAGCGGACTTGCAGTACAGGAGTTTATGATAGTGCCAGTAAACGCCAGGAATTTCACTGATGCAATGCGTATGTGCACAGAAGTGTATCACGAGTTGAAAGAGATTATATCTGATAAATATGGAAAGTCAGCAACAGGTGTGGGTGATGAGGGCGGCTTTGCACCAGCAATCAACAAAACAAGTGATGCACTTGACCTTATAATGAAGGCAATAGAAAAAACTGGATACATGAAAGAGATGCGTATATCGCTAGATTGTGCAGCATCAGAATTCTATGATAAAGGGATGTACAGAATAGATGGAAAGAAAATTGGCACTGATAAGCTGCTTGATTTTTATGCTGATATTGTAAAAGAGTATAATTTGTTTAGCATTGAGGACCCATTCAACGAAGATGATTTTGAAGCATTCTCCAAACTGATAGAGTATGTTAAATGTAAGGTTGTTGGTGATGATCTAACAGTAACTAATGTTTCAAGAATACAAAAAGCAATTGATATGAAAAGTATAAACACGCTTCTATTGAAAGTAAACCAGATAGGCACATTAACTGAAGCATGGGATGCCGCAACGCTTGCACTCAATAATAATTGTGGTGTAATTGTCAGCCATAGGTCTGGTGAAACTTGCGATACTTTCATAGCCGACCTGGCCGTTGCACTTAACTGTGGCATGATAAAGAGCGGTGCACCGTGCAGGAGCGAGCGAGTAGAAAAATACAACAGGCTACTGAAAATTGAAGAAATACTCGGTACGAAAGCAAAGTATGGTATAGAGGTAATGTAATGAAACTCTGGCTGGTTTTATGTATAATCCTTGCAATTTCTATTGTTAGTGCAAATGGGGAATTTGCAGTGGATATCGATTCTGTTAATACCCCGAGAGCATCTCTTGTAAATGGTGTACTACATACGACTAATTGTGACCTACCGAACAAGCCCCAAAACCTTGAACTTACACTTGACATAAATTATCCAAAGGACTGTAATGGCCAGTTTGATTTGTATGTGACATATTATGATTTTGCAACTGACACTTACTTTAACGAGGTGAAGATATGCACAATAACTGGTGATAAGAAATGCAATTTTGACTTTAAGATTACTTTGGGAGGTAAAGGTAATGGTACGATAGAGTTAGATAGATGGGGAATATTTAGGGGGGTTTGTAGGTATACTAAAAAAGAATATGAGTATATAATCCCACTAAAAATAGAGCATACTCAATTGGGAGATGAGGTACAGGCACAAACAAGGATTGAAACCGCTGAGAGCAACATTGCAAAACTTAAGGGATTGCTTGACTCGTGCAGTTGCTGTGGAAGTGAAATGGTAGATTATCCAGTGGTTGATATCGGTTACTATAATACGATGGACGAAACATTAAGAAATCGCCTTAAGAGTTGCAACATAACAAACCTGAACTCTGACGCAATACAGCTTAACAATGAAATCCTCTCAAAAATAGATGTAATCAAAAAGGTTATGCTCACATGCAAGAGTGAAGATACAACTGAAAAAACTGAAAAAGAGGAAGGCACCCAGCAAGAACAGGAGGTGCAAGAAAAAGAAGTTTCCTCAGAGGAAGTAACAGATACTAGCACGAAACAGGGAATCACACAAGCATGTCCTGCATTGGGCCTTATACTGTTTTTGCTGATAAGTGTTGGCCTTGTGAGAAGTTTGTATAATTAATCAAGCTCAGTTATTCGGATATCCTCTCTGGTTTTTCCCTCGATTAAGAGCTTTTTAGTTGTATCACTGAATTTTATGTTTATCCTGGTTTCTATCTCATTCCCACTTATCTCAATCGATGCACTTTTCATGTCCACATATCTATAGGTTGTCTGTATTGTTACAAAATCTGATGGATCAGAAAGGCCTTTGAAAATGATTACATCTCCGTTTGCAAGCAGTACAACTGCAACTTTGTTCCACATTATCTTTGCTTTAACCGCCTTGACACCATCTTCTCCTGAGAACCATAAACTCCAGGTATCCTTATCTGCGAAAGAGTATTGGTCAAGACCTATCTGGCCAGTTTTCGGATTGCGCTTGTACATAAAGCCAGACAAACCCTTTTCTAGCGTATCCTTCACGCCTTTTCCTCTCAATATTGCTTTTTCAAATATGAATATGCCCCATTCATCATTACAATTGAATTCTATAATTTTTCCAAATGCCCTTATTGTATCTTCAAAACTGATAGGATACATTTTTTTTACTTCTGTATGTGAATTAGAGTCCCAACATTTCTTGGTAAACAATATAGTATCGGGCTCATAATCATCTTTTTCACAATAATAATCAATCTTATCAGTCTTTTTACATACAAACCTATCTTCCCACTTATCGGCAAGCACATGTTGATTCAAAAATAAGGATGCACCGATTAGGCCTGCTGCAATAGTTCTTTTTACATGATTCTTGTACTCGCTTTTCATATAAAAAAAATAATCTGTTTAAGTTTATAAATATTCTCTTTTAGCAGG
>JBMFNT010000004.1:0-20719 GCA_049970015.1 Candidatus Micrarchaeia archaeon | reverse complement strand
CTTTTTACATGATTCTTGTACTCGCTTTTCATATAAAAAAAATAATCTGTTTAAGTTTATAAATATTCTCTTTTAGCAGGTGCTTCTATGCAAGAAAAAGGACAGGCTGCAATGGAATACTTGATGACCTACGGATGGGCTCTTCTCATTCAAGTTTATAAATATTCATACATTCACTTTTAGTGGGTGCTTCTATGCAAGAAAAAGGACAGGCTGCAATGGAATACTTGATGACCTACGGATGGGCTCTTCTAGTGGTTGTGCTCGTATTGGGTGCGCTCATATACCTGCAGGTACTTAACCCACAGGCAAGATTGCAGGACACGTGTACCCTACCCATAGGCTGGGACTGTAAAGTTGAATCGCTTAAGGGAGATGGTACGCTCACACTCAAAATAACAAACCAACAACCCGTGCAGGTTGTTAATGTAGCAGTGGTTTATGTTCTTGGGAGTGGGACACAGAACCTAGAAGAACTGTTTAGAGGAGTTGATAGTAAAGATAGTAAAACACTATCTCCTGGGCAATCTGACTTATTCACATATAAGATAAGTGGTTTTGGCACAAATACAAAACAAGTGGGAGATGCTGTGAGCGGGGAGGTAATATTAAGATATAAAGAGGCTGGGAGTACAGTGGACAAATACCTGAAAGGTACGTTTAATGCAAAAGTAAGCATTCCTGCTAGCCAATGATTGATTTTTGGAATCAAACTTACCTAATTCTTTTTAATGTTTTGCCTTTTTATTTCAACTGGTGCATTTTATGAAAATAAGCGATCTTAAGAATGGCACAAACGAGGATGCTGTAGAAGGAGAAATTGTTGATATTGAGGATGTGAGGGAAGTAATGAATAAGTATGGAGTTAGAATGAAGGTTGCAACCGCAACATTAAAGGATGACAGTGGCGAGATAAAACTGACTTTGTGGAATGAAGATACCTCAAAATTTAAAGTTGGGGACAAAGTCAGAATAACTAATGGCTGGGTGTCCGAGTTCAAAGGAACAAAGCAGATTTCCGCTGGTAAGAACGGAAAAATAGATAAGCTTTAGATACTAATTGCTATTTGTGGTCTTTTATGTATCTATCCAATAAGGATATTTTGAGGGAGATAAAGAAAGGTGGAATACGGATTGTGCCTTTTAACCCAAAATACCTTGGCCAGGCATCATACGACCTTGCGCTTTCAGATGAGTTTTATATCCCGCGCAGAACACACAGTGAGATTGATGTGGTTGAGCATACAGATCCACACAAGTTTATGAAAAAGATTAATGCAAAAAGCATTATCCTAAAACCGCAGGATTTCTGCCTGGCAAAAACCAAGGAGAAAATAACAGTGTCAAATTCAATAATAGGCATCCTGGGAGGAAGGAGTAGGTATGCACGGCTTGGTATAACTGTACACATAACCAGTGCAGTTATACAGCCTGGCTCTGACAACCATCAGATATTAGAGATATTCAATGCCTCACCTTTCAAGATAAAGCTTCATGCAGGTGAGAGGATATCACAAGTATATTTTGAGAGACTTGAGAGCCCAACAGACAAACCATATAACAAATTTGGTAAAATTGCCAAGGTACAATAGCTAATATTGGAGGAGGTTAAATGATAAAAGCAGTCATAACTGATATTGATGGCACGTTGTGTGAGATTGCTGGATCATATAAACAGGAGGAGGTTAAATGATAAAAGCAGTCATAACTGATATTGATGGCACGTTGTGTGATTATGTAGGTATTTCATGGGTCAGGTTCCTCGGGGCCAACAAGTACATAAAGGACGGGCTTTTTGAAGAACATGAAAATCTTGTTGATGCATACAGAACAGGGTTGCTCGATCATGTAAGCTTTACCCGCGAATGGGTAAACTTATATGGGAACATAATAAAAGGAAGCAAGGTAAGCGATATTGACCGCCTTGCTAAAAAATTTTTCAAGGGATTCAAGAAGGGAATGCCTGAACAATCGGCCAAGATTATTGAGCATTTTAAGAAAAAGAAATACCTCGTTGTGGCGATAACTGCATCACCTGAAATACCTGTAAATCTAGTGGCACAACACTTTAGAATAGATAAAGTATATGCCACTATCATGGAAATCAGGAATGGAAGATATACTGGAGAGGTGATGAGCACAATGCACATGAACGAGTATGGAAAAGAAAATATAGTACGCAGTGTAATAATGGAGCATGGCATAGATACCTCACACTCGTTTGCACTTGGTGATACTATCCATGACCTGCCATTGCTTGAGAGTGTTGCATATCCAATCGCGATCAACCCGAAAGGGAAATTAAGAGAGTATGCGGTTGAAAACGGGTTTTGGACGGCTGATTATAATACAATAACAGATGTTGTTGAGATGGTGGAAAAAAGTGATATTAAAAGTGTGTATGAGGAGATGAAATTCATATATGAGATAGGTATACTGAGATATATCCCAAGGAGTGGATGGGCGCATATACAAGTGGAAAATCCAGAAAATGTTGCAGAGCATACTTTCAGAACATCTGTCATAGCATACCTGCTGGCAGTAGAAGAAGGTGCTGATCCTTACAAGTGTGCATTTGCCGCGCTTGCGCATGATATTGCGGAAGCACGTATAGGGGACATAAATAAGATAACTGCAAATTATATAGAAAAAGAAGATGGGGAAGACATGGCATTCAAGGATATGATTGCAAGATTGGATGTAAGAAAAAGGAAAGAGCTTATGCGCGCATGGAAATGTTTTGATGATATGCGTATATGTGAGATATGTAAGGATGCTGACCTACTGGAGAATCTTGTTACTGCGCGTGAGTATGAATATAAGGGGTATAAAAATGCGCGCGAGTGGATAATACGCATCACAAACAAATTGAAAACAGGTACTGCAAAAAAATGGGCAAAGGTGCTTCAAAAAATGGATCCAAACTCATGGTGGTTCGGGATAAAGTCGCTTGCTATACGGTGAAAACATGGACCAGAATCTCATATACCTCAAAGATTCATACATAAAAGAGTGTGATGCAAAGGTTGATAGTGTAAATAACTCAAGATATATTATACTGGATAATGTCATATTCTACCCAAACAGTGGTGGACAACCATATGACACTGGCAAAATAATCAGGGTTAAGGATAATGTAGAGTTTGATGTAGTTTACAGTACAAAACTGGATGGCTTGGTAAGCATTGAGGTCAATAAGGAAGGATTGGCAGAAGGTGACATCGTAAAATGCGTGCTTGATTGGGAACGAAGGTACACACTTATGCGAATGCATACTGCTGCACACATACTTGCGAATGTATTTTATAGAAAGGGTGGGATAAAGATAACTGGCAATCAGCTGGGTATTGACCGGAGCAGATTTGATTTTTCAATGGATAGTTTTGATAGGGATAAGATAGTAGAGTACGTAAAAGAAGCAAATGAAACTATAAGAAAAGGCATTGATGTCAAGGTCTATGAATTACCTTACGAGGAAGCAATGAAAATAAGTGGAATAGTCAAACTTTCAGGGGCATTTCCACCTAACCTTAAGATGCTGAGGATTGTTGAAATACCTGATGTGGATATTCAAGCTGATGGAGGAACACATGTAAGGAACACATCGGAAATTGGTACAATAGAAATCGTTGCTCTGGAAAACAAAGGAAAAAGCAATAAAAGAGTGTACTTCACATTAAAATAACTTTATGTTGATTATGAAGCATGAAGCTGATATTACTCATAACACTGCTGTTGCTTGTCGTATTTGCAGCTGGAGTAGCATCTCAAGCATCAACAGTACCAGCTAATTATACAACCTTGGCAAGCAAAATTATCACTGTCCCTGCAAATATCAAATGGACCAATTCATCAGTATATGTGAATAAGGATGATTATGTGGTAATTACTGCAAGCGGAAAGTGGGGATATGACCCACGGCCTCAGTTTGAAACCGGTCCAAACGGATTAATAAATGGCAATCTCTTGCCAATGGGCGCACTGATTGGAAAGATTGGAAATAGTAATGAAATATTCAAAGTTGGTAATCACTGGGAGGGATATGTAAATAATGAGGGATGGCTTTTCCTTGGTATGTATGATACAACACCGTATGAAAACAACGTTGGTCATATGAATGTGAATGTTTCTGTGTACAGCCTCCTGAAGAAAACAATAGAGCAGGGAAACATTATAGAAGAGCGAGAAGAGAAAAAAATGGATGTAAAAGAAATGGCTAGTGAGCCTGAAAAAGAAAAAACAACACGGGAACAACAGGTCTGTACATTCTTTGCTATGATAATTGGACTGATTACCTATTCATACATTATTTCTAAAAATCGAATCTAGTTGATTGGTATTTACTTATGCAACTTTTTGACATCTTGTCCGCAACATGCAGTGGTTCTGGCAGTTTATGGCCATGAATACAGGATTTTGTGATAGAGAGTGCAGTTTTAAGAGATATATTATGTCCTGGGGAAACATATATTGGCCTGCATCCTCTCCTGCTAGTATACTCATACCCAACCAATCTATTCCTATAATATACTTTACCTTTCTTCACAACACCACACAAGAGGTTTTGTGAAACTCCTATTGTTGGTACCCCGAGCACAACACCTGTATGCGATGCAAGGCCGAAAAACCTGAAATGAAGTATTCCATTACCATTTATGAACAATAAATCGGGTTTGATATGCACCTTTTCATATGCAGTCTTAATGAAAGGTAACTCACGAAAACTCAGAAAACCTGGGATGTATGGAAAAGAAACTCTGCTTCTAAAGAATGCCTTATCAACCAACTTAAGCCCAGGATACTCATATACAACCAACACCCCACATCCATATTCACCACTGTACGCAACATCAGCACCTCCTATGAATCTAACATTATCCACATCAAACATGTCCTCTATGATTACCTGTGAAGATAACCTTACCTGTGATTCTATAAGATCGCTGAGCGCATTTTGTAAACGCATATAAAATAAATATGAGAAAAAGCTTTTATGGAAGACATAGTAATCCCGGGTAAATTCATGGGGAGAGATAGTTGTAGATATGAAGATGCACGGTTTGTGATAATACCCGTTCCTTACGAGAAAAATGTGAGTTGGGTTAAGGGAACTAGTAATGGGCCGCGCGCAATAATAAAAGCATCACAAGAAATTGAGTATTTTGATGTTGAACTCATGAAAAATATAAGTGAATATCATTACTTTACATACAAGAATGTCAAATACAGGGAATTGCCAGCCATTACAAAAAAGATGATGAGAGAGAATAAAGTGCCAATATTCCTTGGAGGAGATCACAGTATATCAATACCAATACTCAATGTTTTGCCTGAAGATGTATCTATACTTCATTTGGATGCACATCTTGATATGAGAAGTAGATACTTGGGAAACCCGCACAGCCATGCGTGTGCACTTTACAATGCTAGCAAGAATCATAAAGTTGTACACACTGCCATAAGGAGTGGGTGTGAGGAGGATATTGAGAATGCAAGGAAATACGGAAACAAGATAATAAACCCTAAGAGAATAAAGGAGATTGTCTCATCACTCGGAAAAAAAGTTTATATAACATTTGATGTTGATGCCCTTGACCCATCAATAATGCCTGCCACGGGAACACCAGTACCTGGAGGGATCTCATGGGACACTGCAAACGATATCCTGAAGGAAGTATGCAGGACAAAGGAAATAGTGGGCATCGATTTTGTTGAACTGTGCCCAATAAAAGGATTGCATGCATGTGAGTTTCTTGTTGCAAAACTGGTCATGCGTTCAATGTTATACATGGTGGAATGATATGGTTGCTAAATTACCCCAAATAAAAGGATTGCATGCATGTGAGTTTCTTGTTGCAAAACTAGATAACTTGATTGCTAAACTAAGATTGCATGAGTTTCCTGTTGCAAAAGTGGATATGGTGAAATAATGCTATATGTAGTTTTTGCATTCCTTGCAGGACTGCTAACAAAGTTTGCTGACGACTATTCCGAAAGAAAAAGCAAAAAAGGCACTTATTCACTAATTCTCGGAATATCTTATGCCATTGCTATAGTAGTAAGCAGCCATCTGAACATAGAGGTGCTATCGCTTATTGCTGGGGTAGTTGTTGGGACTGTAATCTCAGGAAAGATTGATAGGGTTGAGCATATCGTGGCCATCCTCATAATACTTGGGTATATTGTGCTCAACATAAACCGCATAGTATTTCCGATTGTGGTCGCGTTTGCAATATCTTCATTTATAGATGAAGGTTTTCATGAGATGAGCAACGGGATGCGAGGTGTATGGGGCTTGCTTGCACGAGAGCGGATTGTTACCCCTTTGATTGCACTTCTACTCTCTGTTTATTCAGTCAGTTATTTTCTTTACATAGTTGCTTTTGATATAGGGTATAAACTTGCAAACATTAGTTTCAACCGCAACCGTAATATTTTATAACAATACCCATGCCAATATTAGTGATGAGAATAGGGATAACGGGTGTGCCGGGAACTGGCAAGACCACGATTGCACAGAGAATTGCAGATATTTACAAAATGAGAATGGTTAATGTAAAAGAGCTTGTAGAGGAAAGGAAACTGTGGACCCATGTAGACACGGATGATATGGCAAAGGTTGTGAACCTGCTTGCGCTTAAGCGAGAATTGCAGGAACTACCGGAAAACTGTATTGTTGAAAGCCATCTCATATGTGAAATCCAACTACCTTTGGATAAGTTGATTGTCCTAAGGACTCCACTTCCTATTCTAGAGAAAAGGTTGACCAAGAGAGGGTATGATACAGGGAAGATAAAATCAAACCTGTATTCTGAACTTCTCGATTACTGTACTGAAAAATCAATGTTGAAGTACAAAAAGTCAGGCACAAAAATATATGAAGTACTATCGATAGGAAACCTTGAGGAATGTATAAAGGACATAGATAAAATAGTAAAAGGAAATGGAGAGCATTTGAGGGCACCTTGGGTTGATATTCTCAAGGAAGGTACGGAATACCAAGGGCCTGCCTACTGAAAGGATTTTAAAATTAACCTTTTAAATAAATACACTTTCATTGTAATATAGAGGTGAATGAAAATGGCAGAACTCCAACACATGAACCTCGTGTTCATAGGACACGTAGATGCAGGCAAATCCACTACAGTGGGAAGGTTGTTGTTTGATACAGGTGCAATCCCAGAGCAGGAAATGAGAAAGCTTAAGGAAGAGGCTGAAAGAATAGGTAAACCAACATTTGAGTTTGCATTTGTTATGGATACCCAGAAGGAGGAGAGGGAGAGGGGAGTTACCATAGACATTGCGCATAAGGAGTTTAAAAGCCAGAAATATTTTTACACAGTTATAGATGCGCCAGGACACAGGGATTTTGTCAAGAACATGATTACAGGTGCATCACAAGCGGATGCTGCTGTGCTCGTAGTTTCGGTGAAAGATGGTATACAACCACAGACTAAAGAGCACGCTTTCCTTGCAAAAGTGCTAGGGATCAATCAGCTAGCTGTGGCAATGAACAAAATGGATGCAGTAAACTATGACAGGGTTAAGTACGAGGATGTCAAAGCGCAGGTGCTGAACCTGCTGAAAAGCATTGGGTACAAGACTGAGAATATCAAGGTTATACCAATTTCTGCATACAATGGTGACAATATTGCAAAGAAATCCAGCAATATGCCTTGGTATACTGGGCAAACAATACTAGAAGCGCTTGATGAGTTTACAGTGCCACCAAAACCAATCGATAAGCCTTTGAGAATGCCTATACAGGACGTATTCTCAATAACTGGTCATGGAACTGTTCCAGTTGGAAGGGTAGAAGCAGGAATACTCAAGCCAAATCAGAAGGTTGTGGTTATGCCGGCAGGCGTTACTGGTGAAATAAAGCGTATAGAAATGCACCACCAGGAATTGCCACAGGCACAACCGGGTGACAATGTAGGAGTAAATCTGAAAGGTGTTGAGAAGAAAGATCTCAAGAGAGGAGATGTTATAGGTGATCCAAACAATCCTCCAAAAGTTGCTGAGGAGTTCACCGCACAAATAGTGGTATTGCAGCACCCGACCGCAATATCAGTTGGGTATACACCTGTGCTACACATACACACTGCACAGTTTGCCGGCCAGTTCATTGAACTTGTTGAAAAGAAGGATCCGAAAACAGGACAATCGGCAGGCAAGCCAGACTTCTTAAAGACTGGTGATGTAGCGGTCGTAAAAATAAAACCGCTGAAACCAGTAGTAGTTGAGAAATACCAGGACTTCCCGGCCCTTGGCAGGTTTGCTATAAGAGATATGGGCCAAACTGTTGCTGCTGGTGTAGTACTAGATGTGAAAAGCAAGCAGTAAACGTGATTTAAATGGTATCGGCACGCATAAAACTTGTTGGCAGATCGCACGAAGAAGTTGATGGGGTAGCAAAGCAGATCATAGAGATTGCAAAGATGGGTGGGATACCCGTACGCGGGCCTATTCCATTACCAAGAAGAAGGCTTGTATTACCAGTACGGAGGACTCCATGTGGAGATGGTTCTGATACATATGAGAAATGGGAAATGCGGATTCACAAAAGGGCAATATACATGGAAGGTGATGAAAGAGTTCTCAAACAGATAATGAGGGTTCGCGTGCCAGATACTGTGCACATCGAAATAAGCCTTATCTAATTGAAGTTTGCAGGCAGCCGATAGAATTAGTTAAGTGCGGCTGCCGGGATTTTCACTGTATGGGATTTTTATACCCTCGCTTTGAACCCGGGTCCTAGGCTTTTTCTTATCTTCTTTTTCCAAGGTTTTTCTTTGGATATTCGCTCACAAGAGCGAAACCGAAAGAAAAAGCTCAAGGCTTTTCTTTCTTTTTCCAAGGTTTTTCTTTGGATATTCGCTCACAAGAGCGAAACCGAAAGAAAAAGCTTTTGGGAAGCCCATGTCCTACCAGGCTAGACTACAGCCGCACAACTTTAATCCATATCTCGTTCGATTCAATCCTCCATTCCTTCCCTGACTTTGCAATATCACTGCGCATTACTTTGAGTGCACGCACCTTCTTTGCGATCATTTCAATATACTCCTCTATTATGTTAGATATTTCATCATTAGTCTGATAATAAACTTCAATTGAATCCATCTCGATCAACCCCATCTCTTTTCTCATCGCTTGCACCCTTCTGGTAAACTCATTCCGTATACCTTCCTTGTAAATTTCTTCACTCACGCTTGCATCTATATAAACGTCAGTACCTTCACACACATGTACTTTTGTTACCTTTGTATAATCAATATCATCTTCGTTTTCCACACATACAATATCTTTAACATTACTCAATGACTTTATTATTCCTGACAAGCTTGTTACGGCCTTCTTCATATTCTCATCATTAGAAACAACTGCTGCCTTCTGCAATGGCCATCGTGTTTTTATACCAGCTTCATTCCGTGCCACACCTATCGCACCTACCAACATATCTACATACTTAAATTGCTCCTTCAACCTTGGGTCGTACGGTAGTTCTTCAACTGTTGGCCAGTTATGCATATGTATACTATCCAGCCTCTCATATTTCTTCAGAAAAGATTGGTATGCATACTCTGCAAGGTATGGTGTGAATGGTGACATTAGCCTCATCGATGTTGAGAATACTTTATACAATGTGTAATAGACTGCATCAGCATTATCATTATCAGATATGCGCTTTTTTGCAATTTTCATGTAGAACCTACTGAAATCCTCCATAAGTAGCTGTTTAAGTGCGCGTGTTGCCCTGTGTGGTTCAAGGGCATCCATCCCTTCACTACACTCTTTCACAGTCTCATTAAGCCTCAACAGTATCCATTCATCTTCTGGATTAAGTTTCATGTTTCCGGAACCAGGCTCCTTGTAAAACCTCTGCATATAACTAACCAGATTAGCAACGATTATGAGGAACCTCTTTATATCATCTATCTCATCCCAGTTAAACTTAATGTCATCCCATAAAATGTTCTGCATGCTCCAAAACCTAAAAGAATCGACACTTGTTCTGTCAATCATCTCTTCAAGCGGTATAAAATTACCAACACTCTTGCTCATCTTTTCCCCTTTCTCATCAGTGAAATACCCATGCATCATAACTGCCCTGTAAGGAATACTTCCAATGTTTACAACACCTGACCCTAACAACGAGTAGAACCATCCACGTATCTGGTCTTTTCCCTCAATTATAAGGTCTGCTTTTTCGTATTGTTCACCTGTCCTGAGCGATGCCCAGACCACATTACCTGAATCAAACCACACATCCAGCACATCTTTAACCCTGTGCATATTACCTGAACACTCATCACACTTAAGTACTATTTCATCAATCTCGGGCCTGTGCAAATCCTCAAGTTTTGTATTGAGTTCTTTTATTGAACCTATAACTTTGATCGCACCACAGTTGCATCTCCATATCGGTAAAGGAATACCCCAGTACCTCTGTCGTGATATACACCAGTCAGGCGCATCTGATACAAATGCTTTAAACTGCTCTTTTGCATATTTCGGTCTCCAGTAGGTTTTCTCAATCTCAGACATCATAGTATCCTTAAGCTTGCTGACTTTGATAAACCACTGCATTGTAGATATGTATATCAAAGGGGTTTTGCACCGCCAGCAATGTGCATACCTGTGTGTTAAAGGTTCTTCATGTACAAGAATCCCCTTCTCATACAAATCATTAATGATTGACTTGTTTGAATCGAATACATAGTACCCTGTATACTTGCCAGCCTCTTTTGTAAACCTGCCATTAGGCCCAACAGGGCATATTATGTCAAGACCATTTTCCTTGCCTACTATGAAATCTTCGGGTCCATGCCCTGGCGCAGTATGTACAAGCCCTGTACCATCTTCCATAGTGACATACTTATCACTTAGGACAACCCTATGCTTTACTCCCTGTTGTATTGGCACGTGCTCTATCAATGGGTGCTCATACTCCATATTATTAAGCTCCCTGCCAGGAAACACGCTCAACACAGTTATGTCTAGATTAACACGCGACTGAATATAATCAAGCCTCTTGTTTGCAAATATCCATCTTTCATTACCAACCTCTGCCTCAACATACTCCTCATCGGGATGTGCCATCACTGCAACATTTGCAGGTAATGTCCACGGAGTTGTTGTCCATATTAGCAAGTACTTATTTTCTGCACCCTTAACTTTAAACTTGACAATTATGCTCGGGTCCGTCTTATCATGGTACTCAAGCTCATAATTGGCAGAAGTGGTCTCACACCGTGGGCAAAACGGTACAACATAAAGTTCCTCAGATAACAGGCCTTTCTCATAGGCTTTTTTTATTGTGCTCCAAGATTTTTCTATGAAGCTGTTCTGGTAAGTCAGATACGGCTCATCAAAATCAAGCCATACCCCCACACTCCTAAATTGGTCCGACATCAGACCTATATACTTAGTTGCAAACAGCTTACACTCATTTATGAAATTTTTCACACCTACCTTAGATTCGATCTCTCCCTTGTCTTTTATCCCAAGCTTTTTCTCGACCTTCACTTCTATTGGAAGACCATGGGTGTCAAACCCTGCCTGGTCACGCACATTATACCCTTTCATCCTGTAATATCTACAGAACGCATCCTTCATTACCTTGTTCCATGCGGTCCCAGGATGAATGTCACCCGTTGCATAAGGTGGCCCATCACAAAAGTAGAAAGGCCTGCCGGAAGAGCGCATTACTTTTACAGACTCATATATTTTGTTATCTGCCCAGAACTTCTGTATTTCTTTCTCAATCTGCTTTAAGTCCACGCTACCACCAACACCTGTGATTATTGACGGGAAGAATTAAAGCACTAAACATTTATATATATCGCATTTCATATTATAAGTGGGTGTTTCCATGCCAACTACACAAAAATTAAAACAGGAGGAAGAAGCCCAAAAGCTTGTTGATGAGAGTAAAAAGCTTATACAGAAAATTAGTTATAGAGAGGTGCAAGGACTGGCTTTGGAATCAAAGAAATTATTGGGCCTGATAGGTGCAATAACAAAATATGAAAATAGAGGTGTTTAAATGATGAAGATGATCATACTAAAGAGACTGCTTGAAATAAAGGAGAACCTTGAGGTACTAATACCACAGCTTGACCCTGAGGGTAAGGTTTATAAGGAAGCAAAGGCATCGCTCGAGCGCATAAACAAGACATTGGAGAATGTGAAACCTGAGGAATTACCAAAGGACATAAAGATCGATACATCAAAGCTTGACCTGAAAGGAAATAGGTTGAATGGAAAAGTGCTGATGACTGATAACAGAAAGGTATATTTTATTACGGTTGAGAACAATGAGATAAGGGATATGAAAGTGTTTGATGGAGGTATACAAAAGATGGACTATCTCGAATCCACAGTATTCAAAAATGGATAAATGGTGCCTATGAATGTATTGCGCATAGGGATGTACAGGAAGGGTCAAATATTTGTGCAGGATGCTTGTATCTCATTCTTCATATCAGTTGTAACAATTCTCATGCTTATTTCATTTGTGAATTCTCAGGTTGCTGGGTTTAGTGAGTTGGCTAGAAAAGAGCATATGCTGGTTGCTGGAGAGCGCATTATTGAAAAAATGTTACTCACTAGTGAGTATGGATTCAACACTGGAAGATATAGGGTGAATGATGGGTTTCTTGCGTTCATTGAAAGATTGAATGATGAAGATGCTTACGAAAAGTTTAGGGAAGAGAATACACTCAGCCGTGAAGGTGTTGCATACGATGTTGGCATAATAGCGGATTGTGGTGCCAAAGGGATTGCAAAGGGTGGCGTGTTTGGTGATAGGCCTGTGATTACTACTGCACTTGCAAACAATGGAAATGTTATATGTAATGTCAGAGTATGGGTGAGCCAAAGATGAGGGGGTTTGTGTTTACAATAGATGCATTGATGGCACTACTCTTTGCATTCTTCATAATATCAGTACAGGGCACCACTGTCATACCATATGAAGCAAAAATAACCCTGGACAGCATTGCATCCGTGCATCAGAATACAGGCAATGATTTAGAGTCCCTTATGGAACGCGCTGGAGTATGCGGAAAGTATAAAATTTATGATGTAAATATGGAGATTGTTAAAGAAGGAGCGAGTAGTTGCACATGCAAAGAGTATAACATAAATTATGATTATGTCTATGTAGAGATGGATGATGTGTATATAGTAAGAATGGAAGTTTGTAGTGGATATATATGAGAGGATTTCTGTACACGGTCATAGTAGTTATCATTGCGATAGCGTTCACTGGCATAATGATAGTACAAAACGGAATGCCTATCATACCACCTACTGATTTTACACAGGGCATGGTTGAACGCAGTTTCATGAAGTTGTGCCATATTGATGTTGTACAAAACATTAATAGCACTTCCATAACCGTGCAAACAGGCCGGCATATAAATATAGAAGATTATAGTCAGGTTATGAGCAATTTTGCAATAATAAGCAATAGGCAAATAAAAAACGATTTTGAGCCGAGATTTATGTGTGGAAACACTGAAATGGGGTTCAGGAGTTTTAGCGGTAAGGAGTGGTACTCCGGGCTGCCAAATGAATCTGAATTCAGTATAAACACAAGTATTAGTGCTGTTCTCATAACTAAAAACTGGGCATGGTCAGATGAATACACTGGCAAAAAACATGTTAAAGTTATTATAAGGGATGGAGATGGTAATATCATATTTGATGATGCGGGGTATGTGGGAGAAGGCATTGATAACAAAATAGTGATAAGTGATGGAGTAAAAACGTTTAGCGTTCATCTCACTATGGATGAGATATCAATTGAAGGAGAAGGTATGGTAAAAGAGGTACTAAAGGAAAAATGTAGGCCTTTACTGACATCTCCCTATTAATGGAGTTTCACCTGTAAATGTGAACTGTCTTCCAGAGGAAGGCTCTGTATATTTTATTTGTACTGCATAAGAGTAATCAGAACCTGGTATGCAGGTTACACCACCAAGCTCTATGTCCGCGGATGCACCGGGTGAGAGCGTAAACGAAGATGGAAGCACACCCTTGCTTCCCGAGTCATCTATGAACTTTATCTCAGTAATCCGTATCCTGAAAGGCCTGTTATTCTTAACCGTTATATATGCCCCAGAAGAATTTACAAGATGATTAGGTAGTATGCCTATATCTGCCCCTGCCCAATATGTATCACTCTGCTGCTTTGTTACCGAAGTGACACTGCTCTGAAAGCCTACTATCACACCTATTATGATAAGGACCAGTACAATTACCACACCTAGTATGAGAAGGTACTCGATCGCACCTTGACCCCTTCCTATCAAACCAATCCACCTTGTATAAACATTAGATGGAATATTTATATATTTAAGTTACTGTTATCTGCTATCCTGCACATAAATGCCTTGATGAAATAATTAATGCAAACCTGCAAAGTGTTATTCACACACGCCCGAGGCAGGACTCGAACCTGCGACCTTCCGGTCGAAGGGCGCCTTCCAAACTTATTTTTAGTAAGGCACATTCCTCCCTGCTAAACAAACAGGTTAACAGCCGGACGCTCCACCACTGAGCTACTCGGGCATCCTCTCACTTATATAAAATAAAGGGACAAACATTTTATAATTTAAATATTTGGACACCTATATTACAGCATGAGCACAATAAAAAAGAGGAAAGATGATCACGTCCGCATATGCCTGAAAGAAGATGTAGTGTACAGGCACAATTTTTTTGATGACATAGAGTTTATGCATTTTGCACTAACTGACCTAAACTATGATGACCTAGATACTGAGACTATTTTCATAAATCACCACTTAAAATACCCTTTTATGATAACGGGAATGACTGGTGGATACCCAGAGGCAAAGAAAATAAACAGACGGCTTGCCGCGCTGTGTGAAAAGTATGGTATCGCTTTCGGGTTAGGCTCACAGCGTGCAATGCTTGAAAACCCAAAAATGAAGGATACATACTATGTTCGTGATGTTGCTGAAAGCATTCCCATAATTGGCAATATAGGGGCTGTTCAAATATCACAATACGGCTCTTCAAAAATAAATGATATGCTTAAAGATGTTGATGCAAATTACCTCGCAATACACCTTAATACCTTGCAGGAGCTTGTACAACCGGAAGGTGACAGGAATTTCAAAGGGTTAAGAGCTTCTGTGGAAAGTTTATGCCGTGAGATCGAGTTTCCGGTGATACTTAAGGAAACTGGAGCGGGCATAAGTAGGCGCGTGGTTAACCTTTTCACTGGCCCGAAGCCATACATAAAAGGGATAGATGTTGCGGGAAGGGGTGGTACTTCCTGGAGCAGGGTTGAGGAATTCCGCGGTGGTGATGCAGGCCCGTTCTCTGAATGGGGTAATCCTACACCAGTATGTATAGTTGAGGTCTCACGGACGGGAACATTTACGATTGCAAGCGGTGGTATACGGGATGGGCTTGATGTTGCAAGAGCAATCGCGCTCGGTGCGGATGTGGGTGGTGGAGCACTTGTATTCATAAAAGCATATTATGAAAACACACTTGAGAAAACAATAGAAGAGAAATTTATAACATACCTAAAAAGGGCGATGATGCTCACAAACTCGCAAAACCTACATGAACTGTTCTGCTGTAACATAGTCATAACTGGTAAGACTGCAGAATGGATGCGTACTAGAGGCATTGATATAAACTCATACGCAAACAAAAGATGAATACTAAGAGAAAAGGTGGAGAAAGTGGCAACATATTTGAATGATGCAGTGCACTGTGCACGGCTTGCTGGCAACTTCCTAAAAGAAATGTTTGCAGGAAATGAATTATCAGTTGAGCAAAAGGGAAGGCACGATTTCGTAACATCTGCTGATAAAGGTGCAGAGGAGATAATAGTAGAATATCTCACTGAAACATATCCAGAACATACTATAATCAGTGAGGAGAGGGGTATGATTGAAAAAAAGAACAGCAAGTATACCTGGTATGTTGATCCATTGGACGGCACTACAAATTTCATACATCACATACCATACTTTAATACTTCAATAGCACTTGAGGAAAATGGTGTGCTGTTGTGCGGTGCAGTTTACAACCCAATTTTAGATGAAGTATTCTATGCTGAGAGAGGTGGAGGAGCATTCTTGAACGGTTCAAAAATCTCCCCATCAAAAAACAACATGCTGGAAAAAGCATTCATAGGAATATGTCATGGTAGAAGTGATGAAGAGATAAGTGCTTTCCTAAAAATAATGGGTGAACTCAAGTATATGGTGGGTGACATAAGAAAGCTTGGTAGTGCTGCGCTTGAGATATGCTACACTGCAAGCGGAAGGATAGATGCATTCATTGGTTATGGAGTAAAGCCATGGGATTTCAAGGCGGGCTTGATTGTAGGCCTAGAGAGCGGATGCAAAGCGGGCGGTGTGAGAAAAGAAATGATTGAGAAGGATGCCATTATGATAGCATCACCTAATATTTATAATGATATAAGAAGTATCTTAAACAAGGTGGTGCAATGAATATAGTTTACATATTTCCAAACGATATCAAGTCAAAGGCAATGCCTATCATAGAAAATGATAAGTATGATAAAGTAAGTTTTGGAAGGATGGGGTATGTAGTTAAGGATGGTGAAGATTTTGGATTCCCTGGCAAAACACTTGTTGTTGTAAGGAATGTAGATATTGAGTTCAAAGAGCACGCATCAAAACTGTTTAGCGGGATAAGCCAGGTCGAAACACTTGAGAATGAGAAATGCTCACAAATAGTCAAGAGAGTCAACGAAGAGGAGGAACGAGCACAAAGCGGGTTTGGCTCTATATTTGGGTAATTTACAATGTTTGAGGACAATGAATCTCTTGTGGATTACCTGAAACATATGGGGTATGTGAATGATAAAGTTGCGGAAGGCATGCTGAAATATCCTCGTGAGCTATTCCTACCTAACGAACAAAGAAAGTATGCATATGCAGACCTGCCATTACTCATTGGAAAAGAACAAACCTGCTCAGCACCTAGTATGGTTGGGATGATGCTCTCACTCGCAGATATTAGAGAAGGGATGAACATATTGGAGATAGGGACGGGTAGTGCATGGCAAACTGCAATAATCTCACATATTGTTGGTAATGATGGAAGGGTAGTAAGCGTGGACATTATAGAACAGTTTATTGAGAGTGCACGCAGGAGATTCACTGAACTTGGTATAAAAAACACAATATTTTTGCACTGTGATGGTAAGCTCGGTGCCCCACAGTTTGCACCATATGATAGAATAATTGTGAGCGCATCATCGCAAAACATATATGCGCCATGGAAAGAGCAGCTAAAAGAAGGTGGGATCATAATCCTGCCAATGGGCCCGCTATTCTGGCAATACTTATATAAAGGCACAAAAAAGAATGGGGAAATATACTTAGAACAACTTATGCCCGTCGCATTTGTTAACCTAATGTAATCCTTCAGTGGTCATCTGCCTTTGTTAGAATTGCTACTATCTCATCATATCCTTTGCTGGCGGCCAAATCATAGGCTGTCTGCCCAAACCTATTTTTTGCATTCACATCAGCGCCCTCATTAATTGCATCCAGCACACCCTTCAGATTTCTTTTTTTATGCTTTCCAATAGCCGTTTATTAGGAAACCGGCCGCTCCTACAAAATCTCTTAAAATGTTCAAAAAGCCTGGACAGCCCACACCTTCATTTTGGCTACTCTCCTTATTTCTTCATGTTTTTATCAAACTTGTTCATGTACAATATCTTCAGCCGGGGGCAGCAAGTTAAAGGCAGCGATCTCAAAAGTTGCAAGGGCTATGATCTTGCTTTCCTCCAATTCCAAGATTCTCTACATATTCTCTATTATTGCTGCATAGGCGGGCCTTGAGATGAGAAGGCCTAGCACAGAACCAAGTATGGTTGCAGTTGCAAAGCCTACTATCTCTACAACACCTGAAAAGAAGAGTGGGAGCATTGCAACAACTGCTATTGCAACATTACGTGTTATTATGTAGAAAGCATGATTCTCACGCTCCTTAAGCTCATCTTTGGATGCATGAATTTCATCTTTTCCTTTCCTGAACACTTCATCAGTAATTATGATTTGTGCATCTATACTGACACCCATTGCTGCAATTATGCCTGCCATGGCTGCAAAATCAATTGTTCCAAACCCTCCCAATATTGCCACTAGAATTATAAGCTCAGCCAGCGACACTACTATTATGGGCACAAACAACCGCGGGTTGGCATATCTCACTGAAACAAAGAGTATAATTAAAATGAATGCAACCACTGCACCAAATATACTGGTTTCTAGGAACTGTTTTCCAAGAGGTGCGGGTATACTAATTGTTGATCCTATTATTGCATTGACTGGTAGCCGCCCACCGCTTAGCAGACTTCTAATCTCTTTTGCATTTGTCTCTGCACTTTCAATCGATTGGGCAGTACCACTAACACTGACCAGACGTGATGGTGAACCCTTTGCCAGCCCTTCGGAAAGTAATGGTGCAGATAATAGGCCTATTGCCTTCCATTTGGATATTATGTAATCCCCAGTCATCTCATCATAAGAAAGTGTAAACTCTATATCCTCATCAGGAATAAGGCGCGTGTTATTAGACAACTGTTTCAACTCTTCTGCAAATGTTGAATTCTCAGATGCTATTATTATTTTGCTAGAGTTTTCAATCTCTTTAACTATAAGTTGTTTCTTTACATTCCAGTCATCAACAACTATCACGGATATGTTACTATTTTCTATATTATTGAATTGCATAACTGCTGTAATGACATCTGCAATACCAGCCCCTTTTGGGAAATGTCTTGGCTCAACTAGGATGATTGCGGAAGTTGGTCTATCAAGAAACATATAAACTGGCTTGTTTGCCTTACCATATGCAACTGCGGCAAACCTCTTTGCACCCTCATCACTAACTGCAAAATCAACCTCCCATTTATACTGGTTCTTCCCAATAGTTGTTATGGCACCATCACTTATACTACCTGGTAATATGTCCTCACCTGTTATGCCTATCTTTCCATCTATAATTGCTTCAAAATTACCCTGCTGCCTCAATATTTTCTCAATCTGTTGAATGGAAGATTCATCACCTTTTGCGAGCTCAATCTGCAGCTCACGTGGAGGAAGCGGGCGGACAACAACCTGTGTAAGGCCAAACTTTGATACTCTCGTCTTCAATATATTAGATACTTCTTCCATCTGATATGGAGAAAGGTCACGATCAAATGTTATTGGAATCCTTACACCACCTTCAAACTCTATACCATAGTTGATGCCCTTAAAATAGATGAGCAACAATGAAACCAATACTACCGCACACAGAAACATTACACGCCTATCCAGAAGTATTTCACGCAAGCATACACACCTCTTCATGCAAAACCGTGTCTTCCTGCCATCTTAACATGCTCGGCATAGTAAATCATTATTACTGCATTTAGCATCCATGTGGCTATGAGATCACCGATAAGGCCGGCAATAACTACCTGTGATATAACTTGGTAAACTGTAATGTTAGTGATCTCACCAACAATAAATAATGCAAAGAAAGCCAAGATTGCACTCAGGCTCATCGTTATACCCGTCTTCATTGCACTGTATGCACTTGCACGCGGGTCTTTCAGACCTTTTTTGAGAATCCTTACCGTAAGGAGTATGTCCGTGTCCAGCGAAAACCCTATGAGCATTAATATTGCTGCTATTGCCGCAAGTGATAGAGGGATATGCATAATGCCCATAAACCCTAATGCAAAGATTATATCAGATGTAGCACCAGTAAGCACTGCAACTGATGGTATAAAACTCCTAAATATGAAAAACACTGTTACTGCAGACAGTACTGCTGCTGCCAACATCACACCTTCAATTTTACCAATGAAGATTGTACTAAGTGATGGATTAATCAACTTAAAAGAATACGACTTATAACTTATTTTCTTAGAAATCTGTGACATTATGTTGTTTCTGTAAACAAGTGTTGCATCAGAAAATAATTCCTCAACTGCCGGTTTAAGCTTGTCAATATTCTCTGGTAGGACAACCTGCCTGCCCATAACAACAGAGGCTGTGTCTGCAAGCTCTTTCCTAAGCACAAGCAAGCGTGCACTTAATTCCTCGAGCTCTTTCTCTTGAATACTAGTACTAGCATTACTGCCTTTAAGGACAAGCAATTCGTACTCTTTCTTTGAATACTTGTCATAAGTGTCAAGGAAGTTTGTGTATGTTTTCTCAAGCGCAACTATTTCAGAAGTGTGCGCAATCTCAATCTCAGCAATATGTGATTCACCAAGAGAGTATGTCCTCACATTAAAATCTTTAAAGCCCATCTCTGATAATAAACTGCCAAGCTCTTGCTCAGACATCTGTTTGCTAAGCTCTAATGTTACTAGTACACCTCCCTTAAACTCAAGGCCAGGTTCTATTTGTGTGATAAAGTATAACCCAATTAATACAAGCAACAATGGGATTATTGCAAGCTTTTTGTAATCCCCTGTATACAAGTTAGGCAGTTCCATTACATCACTTCATCATAAACATTTTAATACATAATCATTAAAATGGGCCAGGAGAGAACTTCAGCATTTATTCCCATTCCTTCTTTGGCTTTCTTAGGCATCCAGAAGAAAGGTGCCCCGCGGTTGTCTTCCCAAATTATCCTGAATATCCCGAGGGGGGATCAGGAATCAAGGAAAACTGAGGGGGGACGC
>JBMFNT010000003.1:39332-41376 GCA_049970015.1 Candidatus Micrarchaeia archaeon | reverse complement strand
TAAAAGGATTTGGTACAAACTTTCCATTTTCCATAGATTCTTTATCTGAGCATGTGCTGTTCAAACAGCATGATCATCCTAGGGCCAGCATTACAACACAGATTAAAAGGATTTGGTACAAACTTTCCATTTTCCATAGATTCTTTATCTGAGCATGTGCTGTTCAAACAGCATGATCATCCTAGGGCCAGCATTACAACACAGATTAAAAGGATTTGGTACAAACTTTCCATTTTCCATAGATTCTTTATCTGAGCATGTGCTGTTCAAACAGCATGATCATACCAAGAACCACCATTATAACCCCGCCAATCAGCTTGCAATACTTTGCATATTTTTCTCCAATGCTGCTGCCTATGGCAAGTCCGGCAATTATGAATATTGCAGCATCATCTATCATGTAAAACACATCGTACAGCAATATGTAAAGATATCTCTCAATGATGCTTATATTGGTTGTAGAAAGCACATATGTGAATATTGCAGGGAGTGCGGAAGAGCATGCAAATTCCACTGAGTTTATCACAAATGCCAGTACTACAATAGAGAATATTATGGACAAGTTAATAGGCTGAGACACAATCTCACTTATTTTCCCAGCGGTCTTCCTCTTCTCTTCTACACCTCCAACTTTACACACCAATTCACCTTTGGTTTCTACATACTCTTTTATACTAAACATGCCCATCCATAATGCGAACATTCCTATTATGATAGTTAATATGCGTATGTACCCTATGAGTAGGAACAGATGAAGCCAAGCAGTCATGAACAGGAAATACAATGTAAACGATGCAAATATGAATGATCCTATAATTATCCAGAACTTTTTCTTGTCATTCACGTTAAGAAGCAAACTAATAAGATAGACGAGCACCCACATGGCACATGGATTAAATCCATCAGTAAGCCCCATAACGATTGCAAGCATTGGCAGTGACATCTCAGTTAAATTTGTTTTTCCAAGAAATGGCAGCTCATATTCTTCCACGTTAATATCGCTTTTTTGTATATCCTTTTCGCTTGCAACCGTTTTACTCTTGCAGTTGTTTAAACAGTCTAATATTTCATTTCTTATAAACTCTTTGTCATGCATCCCTACGATTGCCTTATTACCTATTATTGTTGTTGGTACTGCCAGTTTGCTTACATCAAGCCCTGCACCTGCAGCAAGTTGGTAAAACATTGCACTTCCCTGTAGGGTTATTACATCATACTCGACAACTACAATTTTATCACTCATCTCTTTCTCCAATTCATAAATTATTGGCTTCTGCTGTGCACAATATGGGCACCCAGGCTCTGTAAAAAGGTAGATTACTAACTTGTCCGTGCTAGTTTCTGGTGGTGATACAATACTGCTTATGTATGCAATCACACCTAATACCACCACTACTGCCAGAAGCATTTTGTTGAAATCGCTTGATAGCATTTCTGAAACTGTTTTTCTCACACCATCAGCAAACATAACATTCAATTTATTAGTTTAACCTAATAATTATATTATTTGGTGTGGCAATGAAAGCAGTACTTTTCAGCCTGGTTTTTTTGTTCGGCTGCATAGCACAACAATATCCTGAAAATAACACGACAAACAATGGCACGAGCATTCCAAACCCAGCATCCAAGTACTGTATAGACAACCATGGCACCCTCACTATTTTTAATTCTCCGGATGGCCAGTATGGAGTTTGCGAGTTTAGTAGCGGTGCAAAGTGTGAGGAATGGGCATATTTTAGGGGTGAATGCTCTCCTGAAAAACCCAACTTTTGTGTAACTGATGCTGATTGTGCATGTGGCACACACATAAAAACAGGAGAATGTTTTGTTGGTTCAAGGGATTTTGTGAATGTTGATATCCAGTGCCCAGATTATTGTACGGGTATTGCAGGAATGTTTGATACAAAGTGTGTTAATCATCAGTGTAAAATAGTGAAAAAGAACCAAGTTGATGGATTTTGTGGTAAATCAACCTATGGCCCATGCAATACTGATGATGATTGTTTATCAGGTGGATGCAGCGGACAGGTTTGCCAGTCAAAGT
>JBMFNT010000003.1:0-39235 GCA_049970015.1 Candidatus Micrarchaeia archaeon | reverse complement strand
TAAATCAACCTATGGCCCATGCAATACTGATGATGATTGTTTATCAGGTGGATGCAGCGGACAGGTTTGCCAGTCAAAGGCCGAGGAACCAGTAATAACAACCTGTGAGTACAGGGCATGCTACAACCCACAGCCATACGGGCTGCAATGCATCTGTTTTGAGAACAAGTGCCAATGGAACTAAGTATTATCTATATCTTGCTTTTTGAGTATGGTATAAGAACTGCCACATTACCATCCCTTTTCATTATGACTATTGATTCGTAGACCATGTTTTGAAGCCTACGTGGGTCCATGTCTATGAACGCAGGATCAACATCGTACAGCTCTGCGACAGTGAACGGATCATTCTTTCTTGCAAGCTTTCTGCTTCCAATGTCAATTAATATATAATTTATTCTTATTTTTGCGGATGCATTTTCAACGTTCAGGACCATTTTGTTATTGCTAATTTTCTTTACATTTTTAGTCAATGCAATTAACTTATTAAGCGTAAAATTCCTTGAAAGACTATCGCTCATGTAGAGTATTTCGGCAGAGTCAAGAATTTCGCTTAGTGCATTCTTTTCCAAGTTTGATGTTGGCGGAAGCTGTAATTCAATATTCCTATTTACTTTTGCCCATTCAATGATTTTGTTAAGCACTTCAAGTTCTTTTTCCCCAAACATATAAAATGGAATATGCTCGTTGTATTCCAGTATGAGCTTGTTGAGCACTTCACTATCCACATTATTTCTCCTAACCTCAGTTGAAACCTCCACCTTACTTATTCTATAAGCGCTTATTATGTAATTCCCATCAAGTGTAGGCAGGAGCATTCCAAACTCTTTTGGCAGCTCATTCTCGTTTGCAATTATGATCTTTTTAACTTCTGAATTACATTTGATTTCGTGCATTATGCTGCTAGATTTGAATACAGTTTGCAGAGGTATAATCTCCCTAAAACTTTTTTCTATTTTATTTTCTTCCTTGGCCTTGTTAAACTGCCTTTTCTTCTCTGCATTTTCTTTCTGTCTTATAATTTCTTGTATTTCTTCCCTATTTTCCTTTTTCTTACCCCCAAACCACTTGCTAAAAATACCCATGCTATACTTGAGATGTAATCTATATTTAAATTTTTTGCTTAGTGTACTGTGTAAAAGAAACTAAGAATTAGACTTATGCATCCTCAATCCCATTCTCTGTAACAGCAAATATCGCTTCTCCCTCTGGCAGGTTTGGAGAATCAACAAGTCGTGCAATCCTCTTCTCATTCTTTCCTTTTCTCAGATATATCCTGTAAGTGGCATTATGCGCAAGCACATGCCCACCAACCGGTGATGTTGGATCACCAAACAGTATATCTGGTCTGTCCATAACCTGATTTGTTATATACACTGCTATATTATACATATCTGCAAGCTTTTGCAGCTGGTGCAGATGCTTATTCAGCTTCTGTTGCCTTTCTCCCAGTGAACCCCTCCCAGTATAATCACTCCTGAACTGAGACATCATAGAATCAACAATTACAAGCTTCACATTTTTCTCCTTTATGTACTCCTCCGCTTTCTCTGCAAGTAATATCTGGTGGTCGGAATTAACAGCACGCGCTACATATATGTTCTTTAACACTTTCTGTGGGTCCATATTCTTTGCCTCAGCTATCTGCACAACCCTTTCCGGCCTGAATGTAGATTCTGTATCTATGAACAGGCAGCTACCCCCAAGCCCCCCCTCTTCTACAGGAAGCTGTACATTCACAGCAAGCTGGAATCCCACCTGACTCTTTCCACTTGAAAACTTTCCGTAAAACTCACTTATCGCCTGTGTTTCAATACCACCACCAAGCAATTTGTCAAGCTCCTTAGACCCAGTTGTAATCTTTGCAATATTCTTTCTCCTTTCCAAAATCTTATCTGCACTCTCAAATCCCATCTCAAGCGCATCACGCGCAGCAGCAATAACCTTTTTGGCAGTTTCAACTCCAATCTCAGCAATCTCGCTCAATTCATATGCAGATGCAGCCGCAATCCTATCAAACCCATCATACCCAGCCTTCCTTAGCTTTTCTGCAGTTGCCTTTCCAACTCCAGGCAAATCCTCCAATCTTTTTGGTGAAGGCTTCCCCTCACTAATTTCCTCCTCAGCATACTCTTCACTCTCAAAATCAATCATTTCCTCAGCCATCCGAACACCCGCTATTTCTTTGATAAATGCATTATTTAAAAGGTTTTCAGTGTAAATTTCCAATGTAATAAAGGAGTGTGAGCAAATGTTTTCTTCATCTATTAGGTATAAACAGCTTGAAAATGGCCTTGCACGCTCTTATGCGCTTGCTGTGAAATGTGTCGAAAATAATAAACCGAAACAAGCAGCAAAGGTAATATCTATAAGAAATAAGTTGTTCAATAAGATGATGCTGCTTGCTGAAGAAGTTATAAGAGAGAAAGTAGTAAAATAATCAATCTTTCATTTTTCTCTTTATGATTTCAGCAATCTCATAATCATTCTCATCTGCTATCTCGAGCACAGTCCTACCATACATATCTGTTGCATTAAGATCGGCCCCATTTTCTATGAGTAATCTTACCATTTCAATATCATCTCTCAGTATTGCATGCATGAGAGCTGTTCTGCCATATTTATCCTTTATATTTATGTTTACACCCATTTCTATGAAATGCTTTACATCCTCAACCTTACCTTCCTTAACCGTATCCATAAAATACCTCTCAAAAGCATGTTTTCCACTCTTCTTTTTTCTTTGCATCAGCATTTTACTATCTCGTGTATGATTGCTGGGCATACTTTCACTATTCCTTCTTTCTGATTTAATGTTTTTATAAATGTTGCCATTTCCTCGCTATCCTTAAACCAGCACTCTGCCATAAACATATGGTCCCCACTTGAGATGTACATCCTCCTAACATTAGGGTCTACCTTAAGCAGTTCCATTATTTCCATATATCTTTCTGGTGGAGCATCTATCCCAATTATTGCCCTTATCTCGTACCCGAGCTTCTTTGGATTTACCAGTATTGTGAACCCCTCTATTACTCCTTCTTTCTCCAATGCCTTTACTCTCTTCCTTACTGCAGTCTCGCTTACGCCAAGCCTTTTTGCAATTGTCAGGTAAGGCATTCTTCCATGCCTTTCTAGCAATTCTATTAGCTGAATATTTGAAATTCGAACCATATATTATTACTATTCAAACAAATTTATAAATTTTTAGAACTAAAAGAATAATGGTGGTAATAAATGACAACAATGGAGAAGGTGCTGGGAAAGAAGAAGATGGATGAAATACTTCGTTTGCTTGACTCCGCGATTGCGGATGAATGGCTTGCGTTTATGCAGTACAAATTTGCTGCAGTAGTAGTGAGGGGAAAAGGGAGCAAGTTTGCAGCAGATGTGTTTGAGGAGATTGCTAAGGAGGAGCTTGAGCACATAGATGAACTGGGTAGGCGTATGATTGAGCTTGGCAGCACAACTTCTGTAATCAACCCCAAGCGACTCATGGAGAAGACCAACTGTGGTTTTAGTGAACCTTCAAGAAACCCTCAGAAATCAATCAAGGATGCAATATCATCCGAAAGCTGTGCAATAAAAACCTACATGAAGATAGCTGGAGCAGTTAAGGATTCTGACCCAACAACATATAACCTCATACTTCACATAATGTCTGAAGAGGAACAGCACGAGTCAAAGTTTGAGGCAATATTAGAGTCAATTTGAGAGAATTTTTAAGTTTTCCATACAATCTTTAGTTTATGCTTCCGCAAGCTCATAAGCTTAAGCAATTTTTCTTTATCAACAGTTCTCTCTCCTGACACCATCATTTGTGGGCTCAAGCTCAATTGAGTCATATCCTTCTTTTTTTAGTACATTCATAATTTTTTGCAGATCTTTTTTATACAAATACCCTATGATCGCCCCACCTTCACCACCTGCACCCGTAATCTTTGCACCAAGCCCACCATTTTTCATTATTATTTTGATTGCATGCTCTATTGTATCTGTTGACATACCAGTATTCCTTAACAGCTCATGATTCTTATTCATCAGCTCGCCCAGCTTTTCTGGATTACCATTCAGATTAAGCTCTGCAAGTGCTCGGTTATATATACTAATGTAAGGTTGAATAACCCTATCCCTCTCTTTCTCATCAAGCTCGCTGGGTTTTTTTGTTATTCCATTATTTTTGGCAAACAGCAATACCTGTTCTCCTGTACTGCATCTTTTTCCTCTAAACGTGTCAACGATTATTATGGAAGTGTCCTTTGGAAGCGAGATTTCAACCTTTTTGAAATTAAACCTATCCGGGTTGAACTCCCTCCAAAACTTTATCATGCCTCCATGTACAACTGTTCGTGCATCAATTCCGGAAGGCCTCCCCCCGTGATCGATTTCATCACCTATCTGTGCACACCTGAATATCTCCTCCAAATCCGGGCTCTCACCAGCAAACGTGTACAAGCCGAGTGCTATGCATGCACCGAGCGCTGATGACCCTCCCATCCCCTTGAATATCCTCTCTCCCAAAAATGTTGCCCTAAACACTCTCCCATTCAATTTTCCAGTTCTATTATAGATCTCTTTATAAATTGCAGCATGCATCTGCACATGTTTATGCCCCTCATATTTTCCATCAGGGTATATGATTCCCTCTTCACTGTAAACAGGGTTTACAATCTCGATCCTCTCCCTTCCATCAGGTTTTATTTCCTCAATATTCACCACTCTCCTCTGGTCAACTGCCAAGGATAGTGCTGGGGCGCCATAAACCACATAATGCTCTCCAAAAAGTATAATCTTTGTAGGTGCGCTTACCATCATATTTTCATATAGGGGCATGGAAATATTATAAACTTCCAATCAGAAACGGTATTGTATGGCAGATAAGATAACCCTTGAGGATATATATGCAAAGCTTGAAGATATAGACAGGAGGATTTCAAGGCTGGAAGCATATTACTTCCAGAATAGGCAAACAGCTCCTCAAACAATCTCAGTAAAGCAGATGCCACAGGTTATTAAGGTACCTAAGCAGCAACCATTGCCAGAGCGGATAGAAGATAAACAAACACCGGGACAGGAAAGCACACAGGAGCAACCAAACAAGGAGAAAAAAGATAAGTATACGATCAATGTATTAAACTGGAAATCGCTTTTAGGGTTTGAGTAGACCAAAGACCCAAAACATATACAGAACGGGCCCGGAGGGAAATTCAGCTTTTTAGTGAAGTTGTGCAGTTCACCAGTGCATTTGAACCCTCGACCTTCGCCTTGCTCCTTTTCTTTTCTAAAATAAAAAGCTTATAGGAGAGCGCCGCTCTATCCAAACTGAGCTACGGGCCCATGCATACTTTTTAACCAAGATACATTTTTATTTTATGCATAGGATATTATCTTTATGGAGCACACAAAAAAACTTTCAAAGAGGCTTGAGCCGGGTAAAGTGCCAAAAACATATCTTGTTGCTGGCATAATCATAATCATAATCTTGCTCTTAGTATCCATATACTTATTTGTACAAAGCATAAGCAACTCTATCTCTAAAGCGAACGAGCATATAACAGAGTTTGATGAAGGGCTTGACACGAATGCAACAGGAGATGGGCAGAAAGCAGTACAGAGTGTTGAGGAATGCTTTAAGACAATGGGCTTTGAATCAGTGCTTGTGTATATGTACCTGCCGACTTGCCCATACTGTCAGCAGATGAACCCAATAATAGATAACCTGATTTCCCGTGGATATCCCATAGCAAAAGTAGATGCAAGCAATACTAAATTGTATGTAAATCTGGCAGGTTGCACTAACATGCGTGCAGTAGTCCCTCAGTATATATGTACATTGAATGGTAAAGTGCTTGAGGGAAGCGTAAGTGAAGACGAGCTCATGAAATTTTACAACAGTTGTCAACCCCCAGAATAATCAATCCAAAACATATCTATTTTTGAATATTCCATTTTTTCAGCATCACCCAAATATTCTCTGTATCCTTTCCACTCAAACCTCTCATCCAGAAACACTATGATTGCTCTATCATCAGCGTTTCTTATAGCTCTGCCAGCAGCCTGAAGGCTTTTTGTTATTGCTGGCCCTACATACCCATACTCCCATCCCTTCCCAAAAACCTTATCATAGTACTCAATCCTTGCCCGAACTTCTACATTCATCTCTTCAAGCGGCACCCCCACAATTATTACACATTTTAGGGCATTGTTTTCATAATCAACACCTTCCGATAGACTTCCTCCCTGTACTCCGATAAGTATATACCCATCCTCTGCACATAACCTGTTTACTATTGATTTTACTTCCTGCGGGCTCATATCAGGTTTTTGCACGATCATCTCTTTGGTCCCGGGTTCTATATATGGTAGCACGCCTCTCAGAACCTCATAGCTTGGGAAAAACACTGCTACATTACCTGGATTAATTGCACACAATTCGGAAATACGCTTTCCTGCCTTTTTGTACTCCTCCTTCCCTCTTTTTGAATACCTTGTAGTTATTGATCCATCAATAAGCTTAAGGCAGTTATCTTTTGGGAATGGGCTTTCATATTCTCTAAACATTGTCCTTTGAGGATCAAGCCCGATAACATCCCTGTGCATTTCAAACGGCTTCAATGTACCACTCATAAGGACGGCAGATATTGCCTCATTAAGCTTTGAAGTTACAATGTCTGGAGACAGGCACAGCTTTTCAACAAAATAATTGCCATTGCTTTCTTTCACTATCCTTGCAAACTTTTCTTCATTTGTATCATCAACCCACATTTCTATGAAGTTTGCAATCCTTATGCATGCACTTGCCACGTTCATTTCCTCAATCCACTTATCACCTATCTCGTAAAGCTCATTAACGAGTTCTTCAATCTGCATTTCAAGTTCAATAAGCTTAAGCAATTCTTCTTTATCAACAGTTCTCTCATCTCTTCTTCCTAGTGTATACCTGCACCAGTCCCCAAACTTTTTCTCAAGGAATGATAGGAGTTCAGAATCAAAATGTGCACATTCCTTCCTTGCTCTGATTATCATCTTTTCCGACATTCTGCTTGACAGGTGCTCGCGCAACCTTATACTCAGGTTGTGGGCCTCATCAACAATCACTATGGAGTTTTTAAGTGTCTTTCCTGACCTTTTAAGGAAAGGGTATGCGATTGCAGGCATTAGCACGTGCGAATAATCTCCTATGATGACTTGCGACCTTGATGCCGCCCCCATCGCAAGCTCATATGCACAAACACCTCTCTTCTGCCCCAGTTCACACAACTCATTATGTGTGAGATTAAACTGTTCAGGAAGTGCAATGTTTCTGCCATCCTTTGCTTTCTCATAATAAGGACATGTACCGTTCTTTATGCGCATCCTGCACATATGGTAAAAATCCTCAAACTGCAGGTTTTCAGTGCGCTTTAAGTTGCACATATGCTTTTTCCCAACCAACTCGCTCGAGCACAGGCCAAGATTGTATGCATTACATATTCCTTTGACAACATCATTTGCAATCTTGTGCTGTGAGTTTTTTGGTGTTATAAACAAAACATCGCTCCCAGTTTCAGTTGCAGCAGTTATGGCCGCAGCCAGTGATGCATCTGTTTTTCCTATTCCAGTTGGCGCGTGTACCATAATGTTCATTTCTCTGATTATTGCATTGTACACATCATGTGCCATCTCTTCTTGTCCTTTCCTCAATTTCCTGTACCGTGTGAGCAGTTTCATAGCAACATTAATAACTTATTCTCATTTTATATAATTTGGGTCGATTGCTTGCCAATAGAGATAGAGTTTTTTGAAGAGGACAGGAAACTTGTTGTTGGTGACCCATCTAGCGTATCCACTTTGAGAAAGGCTTACTATGGTGAGAGCGAAGGTGCAGCAGTATTCCTTTCCCCGGAAGATGCAATGTACATGCTCGATGTGCGCAATGGCAGATGCCTTGATGAATTTGGTAGGGAGATGCGGTTTAATGAGCTTGCCTCGCATTATAGTGATGTGCCAAGGCTTATGACAAGGTATTACGCATTCAAGGACTGGAGAGACCGCGGCCTTGTTATTAGGCCGGTTTCAGAAGCAAAGACATACTCAAGAAACCCAACACAGAAATATCCCTCCCCGGGCTTTGATGTTCCAAAGTATGGTGCAGTGGCGCGGTTTTACCCAGATGACAACATGTCAGTGATCGATGATAGCGAGATTGGAGAGCGTATGTATCGTGAGTACTGGTTTGGACAGTATGGCACTTACAAGGCAGACAAGCATGGCAAGTATTCCAAGCTTGACATATTTGAAACAGTGTTTCTTGCAAAGCACAGCTCAATAAAAATCGAGAATGCAACTGTTGAAGAGATCATAAGTTATGCAAAGATGAATAACAGTTTTTTTGAGCCAATATACAACGTTTATGAAGATTGGAGATTGCGCGGGTTTATAGTAAAGACAGGGTTTAAGTTTGGAACGCATTTCAGGATATATTTTCCAGGTGCATCACCTGCACGCGAAGAGGATGAATGGATACACTCAAAACATGTGCTACATGTATTTCCGCGTGATATGCAGCTTTTAACCTCAGAGCTTTCGCGCGCGATCCGTGTTGCACATTCCGTTCGCAAAACATTCATACTTGCAATCCCAGGAGAGGAATTAGTGAGTGAAACGCAGGCAGATTTCCTTTTATACCATAGGAAGAAAGGCGGTATTGAAACTCCTGACAACGGCTCTCCAAAATATCTTATGCTTGCGCTGAATGAGGATGAGAAGATAAGCGGTGCATACCTTGCAGGCGCAATAGAGTCTGCAAAGAGGATAGGCCTTAACCTTCTTCTAGCAATCGTTGACCGTGAGACGAGCGTCACATACTACTTGGTTAGGAGGATAGAGATGAAGGGCAGCAGATACGAATACTATGAAATAGACTGGAAACAACCGTAATGCCTATTGGTCTATTCCTCTACTTAAGTTATATATTTTTAAAATTAATCTATCTAAGATAGTTTAGTGAAGGTACGTGAGTGAGCAAACACCATCTAATAACCCATCTTTAGTATCTGTTCCAAAAAAGGTTTTCTTTGTTAAAGGAGTAGGTGTACATAAGGATAGGCTAGCCTCCTTTGAGCTTGCTTTAAGGGATGCTGGTATTCAGCAGTGTAACCTTGTTTATGTGTCCAGCATATTTCCTCCAGGCTGCAAGATAATCTCTAGTGAGGAGGGAAAAAAGCTGATAAAACCAGGCCAGATTACTTACTGTGTTATGGCGCGGAACGAGACCAATGAACCAAACCGTTTGATTTCTGCAGCGGTTGGGCTTGCAGTGCCAGCAGATAGGGAAGCATATGGCTACCTCTCAGAGCACCATGCTTATGGTGAGAAAGGTGCAATCGCTGGAGAGTATGCAGAAGACCTTGCAGCTACTATGCTTGCAACAACACTAGGTGTGCCGTTCGACCCAGGCCAGGCATGGGATGAGAGGAAGCAAGTATACATGGCAAGCGGTAATATATTCAAAACCACACATATATGTCAGTCAGCAGAAGGCAATAAGGATGGTCTTTGGACAACAGTTATTGCAGCAGCAGTTTTCATCATGGAATGATAGATGTTGGGATCTCCCGCTCACAAAAGGTTAAAAACATTCTCTAGCATCTCATTTTATGGATTGTACTAAATTTTCATACCTTGTACTGCTATCCCTGCTTTTTGCAGGTTGCTACTCTCAGCAACATCCCCTCCCAAAATCGGACATGAAATTGGTAAGCAGTGCATTTGATAACAATGGAATTATTCCAGAAAAGTATACTTGTGAAGGCATAGATGTGAATCCTCCTCTTCACATAGATTCAATTCCAGATGGCACGGAGTCAATTGCAATTATAGTGGATGATCCTGATGCACCCCTTGGTACATTCACGCACTGGATAGCATGGAACATTCCCCCGGCCTTAACAGATATTCCTGAGAATGCAACCCTTGATTATGAAGGCACAAATGATTTTGGCAGTGTGGGTTATGGCGGTCCATGCCCTCCGCGTAATTCACAGCATACGTACTATTTTAAGGTATATGCACTCAACACAAGTTTAACAATAGGGAACGGTACATCAAGAGAAGCGCTTGAGCATGCAATGGAAGGGCACATAATAGGATATTATGAGTTAAAGGGAAGGTTTGGCAGATAGTTGTAGTGGATGATAGTGAAATGCCTTCCAAATAATAAATTCTTACCTCTACATTTTACTTAAAAAGTTGATAAATTCATGTATGAAATCTATAAAGAAAAGAGTATCTTGTGGCTGAGAAGATAATCGCATTGAGCAGGAGGGCGTTGGGAAAGGATATCTATGACGTTCATCTCGCATTGGGAATGAAGCCGAACATTAAGAAAGTCCTTGGCCATATAAAGAGGATAACAGGGAGAGAGCCTGATGAACTCATCAAGAATGCATGTTACCTACTCGACCGTATAAACCTAAAAAGTTCGGACATGGTTGAACTTAAGGATGTGGTACCGGTCCAACACAGAGAGGATGTTAAGGTTATGATATCCTCCCTACAATATGAATTGGGAAGAATGATTAGGAAGTCCTAGCGAAGAAATTGAACAATGAGAAACATGGCACTGGGTAGTGAAGGCCAAAAAAGTGCATCAGCTTTCCAAAGCCCACTCAAGCATTTCGATAATGAGATTCCTATGGAATGTGGTGTATTGATGAGATTAAGGAAAATTGGGAACATATATAAACCGCGCATCTCATAATATATGTGCATCTGTGATGAGGATGACAACCTCCGAGGGTTCCGGATGATGCACCGGTTTAGTTCCTGTGAGGATGTCGACAGCGGCTGAGATGCAATAGTAGATTTTTATGCTTTCTAACATAATACAAAGATATGCAAAAGATGCTTTTCATATCACTATTGGCTTTTGCGCTTGTATTTTCTGTTGGTCCTGGTGAGGTTAGTGTGATTGAGCCTGAGGAAAAAATCGTCAAGAATGGTGATTCAATAAACGCTGGCTTTATAGGCCCAGGCCAGACACTCTCAATTACAGTATCCTCCAAGGTTGACACTGGGGGAAAGTATGGTCAGGGTGGCAATTGGGACAACTTAAAGGTTGAGGATATGCCTGATGGGTGGATTTCAACATATTCAGAGTACGGCCCTCAGCTTAAGATAAACGTACGTGCCCCACCTGATGCGAGAGAGGGCACTTACAGGCTTGAACTTTCCGTCAATGATGAGATGGACAGGGAAAAAATAGGCGAGAAAGTAACATTCTATGTTAATGTTGATGTTAGGGAAGATGCTGTTGATCTCTATGTATTTCCCGAAACTCAGGTGGTACAGGTAGGTTCCCCTGGTAGGTATTCAGTACGCGTAACAAATCCAAGCACAGCAAGTGATATGTTTATACTACGCGGCAAAGGGATTGCAGGATGGAATTTTGAGAAAGAGGTTTTCGTGCCCGGCAAGAGCAGCACAACTGCATACTACGAGATTGTTAACACTGATGAGGAGACGATCCCAGTAAAGATTGAAGTTATCTCAAAATCAAGCGACAGGATACGGGATGAGGCAAATATAGTGCTTATCACGAAAAGCGACCCATATTACGATATACAGAGCATAAGGAATGGACTCCTGCTATACCCACCAGCAGAATTTCTGGTATACTCAGTTCTATACCTCATAGCTGCATTAATATGAATAGGATTTTTACTCTGCTTTTACTACTCCTTCATATGACTTTAGGTTTGCAATTTGCATTTCCCCATCACTTTTCCTTTCAATCCTTAGTGGGAGTGGCACATCTGCAGAAAAGTATACATTAATTTCCATGTCAGGCACTGTGAGCATGACTGCATCATACTCCTTTCCCTGAAAAGGCATCTTAATCATATCGGTGACTTGCATGGCAGTATTCTTGTTGAGCATGTCTGGGAGAAATGATGCCGCAAGCTCGGTGTCACGGTCAAACTTTGTTGAGCATGGCACAAGCCTATAGTTTAAGTACCTATTGCTGCATTTGTATGTTATAGCATCAAGGACAACACCGTTCCCTTCCTGCACGAGCGAACTACCATTGTATAAACCAATATATACAACTATCTTATCCCCTTTTGCTTCCTTGGAGTATAATGCATCAACCCTTCTCAGCTCTTTTTTTTGAATGCTTACAAGCCCATACTTGAATGTTGATACTGCATTGAGCCTGTATATGGCACCCCATCTGAATATCTCGTTCGTGCTACGGCTATTCGGCAGCTCTGGGCTTTGATAAGACAATGCACTTAGTACAATCAGCACCCCAATTACTACTAACAAGGCGAACATGATTACATAAACAATTGTTACCTTTGGCATCCTGCTCCCCTCTTATGGGGCAGTTACCTAATGTAACTGAGAGATTCTCCCCCACCCGCTTCCCTGAACTCCTCCATTTTTTTCATTTCTTCTTTTGTAATCTTGTCAAGCTTGATCTTTTCATCAATCTTGTCAAGCTTGATCTTTACACCAATTATCTTGCAGAGCACTTCCAGCAGTCCTTTTGCAGAATTTGGGTCAATATATGCACCATGGGTTTCCCCCATGAGACATACACCTTCCATGTTGTTAAGTTTTCCCAGGCCAAGCAGCATTCCAGCTGCCCCGATTATAGTCCCTCTGCTTTGCCCGAACACAACTCCATACTTGCTTATTTCTTCGACAAGATGCCTGTGAGTTGCTGCACCAAGCACGCGTGGATTCTTCAAGTGTCTGCCACAGCCATACCCTCCTAATGTATACATCCTTTTTACATTTATTGACTTGAAATAATCAATTATCTTGTTTGCAACCTCAAACTGTGCCTCTGGCGTCACTGCCTGTACATCACCAAGCAATATGACTATTTCCACATTACCTTTTTTGTACCCATATATCACATTTCTCAGCATCCTTATAGTCCCATTCTTTCGCATTATTACTTGGTGTGGGAAATGCGGTGAGTATACCTCTGCAATCCTTTTAGCTTTCAACTCTCTAGCGAGATGCTCTGCAGCTATCTTACCCACTAGCCCAATACCTGGTAACCCCTCGATTGCAATCGGTGACTTAAGCTTCATATCCCTTATAATACGCACATATGTTTCGTTTTTCATTCAAATACCTTCCTCCTGTATTTTGCATATCTGTCCAATGGCGAAAACCTTGCAGGATGCGCACTTGCTGTGCGCTCATTACAATGTACCTCCTCAAGCGTATAGTTACCGCAGACCCTGCACTTATGTATGAGGAATTTCATTCTTTATCTCCCTCAACACTTATCTTGTGCTTTGTATCCTTGAGCATGTCTCTTATCTTCCCAAGCACACGTGTGAACTCTTTTTCTGCAGTCTTATAATCATCAGCAGTTATATCTATCCTATACATAGGCGCACCCAGATATTTAACAACCAATTCATTAGTTGAGGATATTGATGTAAAAGTATCTCTAATCCTCTTCACACCATCCGGGGCAAAGCATTCAATCTTAACCTTTCTTGATAGTGTAATCATTTGCTTTTTTATGTTGTCCTTTGCAATATCCTCAAGCGCTGCAAACACTTTATCTGGCACATCGCCAAGCTTCTTCCTTGCATTTTGGGTGTTGAATGCAATATCTTCAAGTGCAGAGTAAGGACTCTCATAATCTTTTTCGAGGCGGCTGTACATCTCATCTACAAATTTTGTCTTATCCCTCCTGAGCTTTTTTGCAACCATCTCTAGCATTTTTAGCGCCCTGTTCTTTTTTCTGTACTGCTCGCGCTTCCATGCCCTATCACTCTCACTTACGCGTTTAAGCGTTATGTCTATCTGGTTCTTCTCTGGTATATACCTGTAAACCTTTGCAATGACCTTTTGACCTTCCCGTATGTGCTCGTGTATATTTTTTATCCATCGCGGTGCAACCTCAGAAACATGCAAAAATGCCTCTGTATCATTATACTCATCAAGCGTGCAGAATGCCCCATACGGTAAGATTTTCTTTATCGTTGCAATTACAAGCTCTCCTTCCTTAGGCATTTCTTTCATCTATTCCAACTCTTTCTTGACGCTGCCAAGTATGCGGGCATTTCCACCTAATGGCTCTGCAAGTACACTCCCGCAGTTTATGCACTTGACAACCGTTTTTACCGATTTATACAAAGGCTGTTCATACCCACAATTGCATTTCACAAGAACAAACTTACCCATTTACTCACCTATTTGCCAATCTCAACCCTTTTCTTTGTTCTGCCGCCACCCAGCACCCGCTCAACATTCTTTTTGCACTGGGTGCACTCAAGAATTATTTTCTGACGTTTTCCCTGCTTTTTAACCGTAGCCTGTCCCTTAACCTTACCAACATACCCTTTTGTTCTTCTTTCATGCCTCAAAGTACCCCATGCAAGCCCTCTTGCCTTTCCTTTCTTAGGATTTTTTGCCTTGTGCATAGTATGCTTTTTGCATGATGGACAGTATGCCATTACTTCTTTTGGAAACTTCACGTTGAACACCTCTCAATATCACTCCATTTTTTCAACAGCATTCCTTGCCACGAGTATTTTTGCCTCAGGCTCAGGCATCTCGCATACCTCACCATACCTGAAAGGCCCATACTCGTTCCCATCAACCGACTTGAACCTTGGAATTTCTTTAAGCACTTTAACCTTTATAATACCTTGCACAGGTTTCTCCGCTTTAATGCAAGATCCTCCTACATTCTCGTCGGCCTGTTGACCATTACCAGTACTTATTGTACCACATGTTTTTACATTATTTTCAAATCCGTTTCTGTAATCCATCATTACCCTAAACGACTCAATACATCTCTTAACACTTTCATAAAGTACCTTCTCCTGTCCAGCCATCTGCGGGATTTCATCAAGCTTATTGTATACGGCATTGAATGCACATAGCACAATCTTTTGTGCCCTTTTTGCCTCAACATCGCGAAGCATCTTTTCGCAATTTTCAAGTTCTCTTACTTTTCGCGTGCTCCATTCCTGTGCGAGTTGTGCCCTTAACGATTCCATATACTCAAACATCCTGTCATACATATCTTCTTTCACATTCGCTAGCCCATTATTATTTTTCTCTTCTATACACACTTTTCTTATCTCTTCATACATAATGCTACACCAGTTTTGCAGCACCCTTTGCAATCAGGTACGCAGCATAATATTTAGGGAGCCGTTCCTTTTTATTGTTAATCTCATCATACACTTTCCCTTTCATAATTACATGTGGTGCATCCTTAACATATACATCTATTTCTTCATCACTTATAAATACAGCATCATCTAATGGGTTAAACTTCTCAATATCCTCCACAGTTTTTGCAATGAGCGTACTCTCACCATGTATGCTCCCTGGCAGTCTTATTAGCCTGCTCAAATCAGTAGTAACCTGCTCATCCACATCTGCTTTGCACATTTCACGACATTCCTCAAATTCTCTGTAAAACCATGCACTGTCCTTTATATTGTCCCAGTTCCCATTCTCTATATCTAATATATACTGTTCTTTCTTACTTGTCTTTATGAAGCCATTTTCCAACCGTTTCTTTATACATTTAGCAATCCTACCGAACCATGCAGGCGATCTTGTAGTAGCCCTTTTCTCGCAGAATATACCTGCATCCAGTCCCACACCGTTTAAGTACCTAACAAGTGCCATGCGCTCCAATTTTCCTAAATTCATATACCGCCCATCTTTTATGTGTACATGGTACCCCCTATTCCCACTGAAATTTATGTGTATATCTTTTTTTCCTATCCCAAAGTCGGGTATTAAGAAATCCTCAATAAGCCGTATTGTATTTTCCTTTGCCAAGCCCAGGCATTCTTCACATATAAACTTATCTGCATGTTTTTTGCATCCGTGCACATCTATGTCAAATACCAGATCAGACCCAACAATGTTTTTGTTTTCCATGGGTCTTGCCTCGGGCGCAGTATAGAGTGCAACTGAGTATGATATGAAAAAAGGCACATTCGTTATCAAATACTGTCTAAGTTCCTCTCTTGTATTAAACCTCTTGTGCCTCATATCAATCTTCGTTTCAAACCCCACCCCAAACTCCCTTCTCTCAATATACTCTGGATAATCAACATCAACCTTTTCATAATACTTCCTGAATTCTTCAACCAAAAAATCCCTTTCCCTCCCGGGTTGCATGGTTGGTTTTATTTTAGCAATATTTATATAAATAAACAAGCAAATCTTTATCTGGTGTAATTATGGTACAAGCGCAGCTAGCTCCTGCCGGCCAAAAAGAGGCTCGTGAAGTCCAACAACAGATTAATGCAGTTGAGCAAAATTTTAACAAACAGTTGGAAAAATACAACCTGCAAGTATCTTTCAGGTATGAGAATGGTGTGTACAATGCATATTTCTTAACGACTGATGGAAGTGATGTTACAGTTGAGAAGCTCAATAGGGCCAAAAAAGCGTTGGAGAACCTAAAAGGTAAAGAGTTTGTTATTGCCATTGGCATAATGAAAGAAGGCGGTCTTAGTAAGAAAGAGTTTGATATGATAGATAATGCTAATGAATCCAAAATAAAAGATGTAGAAAGGAGTGTAAGGGAATTTCTTAATGGTGCATCTTTCAAGGTTGGCAAGGAACGCAGCAGCAGTGAGACGGGCACAGGGGAAACAATCAGGGAACGGAATGCATGGTTGGTTGATAAGGATACATGGAACAGCTGGTGGCTACCAAAAAAGAAAGAGGAAGAGGATAAGAGTGCACTGGAAACTGTGACAAATTACATCACACTAGATTATTCAAAAGAAGAGGAGAAGGAAAACAAAAAGTTCAGGAAATTTGGTGAAGAGGGAAAAGAAACACATTATATAGGGGGTGCGCATGGTGTTAACAAACACAATGAGATACGGATAACACAGGAGCTCTGGAATGAGTTATACAGGAGCGAATTCATGGTTGATAAGGATCTTAGGCAGGCAGGGTTCAATGATAAAGAGATAGAAATGATAAAGAAAAATGGTATAAAGGAAGATGGGATATATGGCCCGCAGACTGCAAAGGCGTACAAGGCACTTCAGATAATGTTGAAACGTGTTTATGGTAATGAGAAAGAGTTTAAGGAAGACTTAAAGTATTTCAAGGGTAAGCCGTTTGATGATGGCTACTTTGGATATTTCACTAGAAAATGGACAGGAAGGTTATTGAGCGAAAAGGAAGGTTTAGTCTCTGAAGATAAGGCCAAAACATTCAGTACCAATGAGAAGGGATGGATAGTTGTTAAATACGAAGACAAAAAGAAAGGCAAAGATGTAGAGATAGAATCCATTCCACGAAGGACGATGTGATTCCTTATAAATCTGACACCTCGTAGATTCGAATAACTCATATTAATCCACCTCGACGTATCCTTTTTACACCTTCATTTTGTGATGCTCCTTTTTAGCAAATGACTTGATAGGCGTAGCTAGTGTTCAAGAATTTCCTTTGCATTCAAATTTGTAATTATTGCATATTTTCCTTCAATCTTTCAAATTCTTCAATTTCATTGGATGAATCATCTATGACAACTCAATCTTGAGGATGAAGTCACGATGGGAAAGAGCGATTTCTTGCCTCTGTTTAGAAACATTCCGGAGGCAATCATAATTATCGAACCGATGGGTGGTGAGGCCTTAGGTCAGGATGATGCCGAAGACTATTGCAATATCATAGGCGGAGAGGGGGTGAACTGGAATCAGGCCAGAAGCTCTCGCAGGAAGTTACGCTTCCATTTGGCAAACTCGTTGACATCCATCCCCAGGTACTCAAGGTCGCGCAGGCTGAACGCCTGCACCTCATTCTCCAATTCTTTTACGTATGCTTTCAGCCTCAGCTTTTCCGCAATACTCCTGTATTTACTGACAGAAAACCCTGAGTATATGAGTAATGTAAGTATGTCTATAAGGTCCTTCTTCCCCTTGGAGGAGCCTCTTCTTGCAATCTCGGCGCCCTGCTTGAGCAAGACTATCACCTCGGGCGCGGGCACTTTCATCCCCTCCACTATTTCAACATGCTCCAAAATCAGCTCAACAGGCACCGCGAGCTTTGAATATCCAGGCACGTAGATGTCTATATCAAACTCGCCAGTCTTTATCTCATACTTGGAGAGGCGCTCGTTCTTGTTCACACTAAATTTCGCCTTTAATGCGCGTAGTGTCTCATAATCCACCACTATGTCAATGTCTTTGGACTTGTGCACCCTCGTCCAGAGGTATGCAGCCCACCCCCCAATAACGATGAAATCATACTCTTTTGATAGCGCCACAAGCAGCTCCCAGCTTTTCTCAGTAACTATCTCATTCCAGAACTCACGCGGCTTCATACAAAATCACCCAAACATCCTTTTCTCCAATGCATCAAGGAAATCCTTCGCATACCACTCGCGCAAGTTCCATAGGTCTACATAAATCTGCGGCAGTGGCGCAACCGGCTTCTCTGGCATGTATGGATCCTTCTCGAGCACGAACAGGTTTTGTGGCCCGCTTTTCTCTGCGAATCTTTCCCTTATCTCCTCAAGGGCTTTTGCATCCGCATAAACGTACACCTCGCTATAATCAGCGGGTGCATCCTTGTAGAGTATTCTATACCCGGAATATGCAGTGAATATGGCACCTGCAGGCATGTTTCCCTCTATCCTTGCCACGGGCCCTTCAACCCGTGTTGTGTATATTATGTCCCTCTGCAGTTTCCTTGCCGTTGCCCAGTACATGAGCACCTTCCTAGTATCGATAATCTCAAATGACCTAGTCCTCTTGCCTATTGCCCCAATACCAACCAGTGGCCTGAGCGCATTATGGATGGTGCTCAGCGAAAACCCAAACTTTTTTGAGAGCCCCAGCTGCGTGAATGTGAACCGCTTTTCCAACAATGCAGCTGTGAGCATCTCCCTGTACACGGCCTCCCTTTTCTTGATCATGTTTCTATTTATATTTTCAATCCTTTATATATCTTTCGACAATTCTCGAAATATCTCATCCAATCTATATGAGCTTGCCAGTAGGGGCATTAAGTTTTATCTATAACAACTCAATCTTGAGGAGGAATATATTCGCAGCAGTATTATGGGACAAGAGCCGTACTTGCAAGGCAGGAACTATCCATTCACGATGGGAAATACTAAAATTTCAGAAAAGATGTATTGCATTATGATACCCATGTATAGGTTTAGCTAAAAGTGACAGGAAATCCCACATGGGAGCTGTGGGATGGAAGCGAACATAAGAAATGTGAAGCAAGAAGCCCACACCTTTTAAGGGTGGGAGCATGTCACAAATCTCACACCCACTTTTAATCAAAATGAAAAACTAAGAAAGTGTAATTTCTTTCCACTGGACAAGCCCATCCATAGGGGCCCTTACAAGTATCTTTTCATTATCTCTCTTTATTTCTATCACAGAATCAACGAGGTGCTTAAGTGTAGTCACCACTTTATCGTCATGCATTCCTTCCTCAATCAAAAACAATGTTGTGGCATTACTGCCTTTTAACCGTGCCCCAGTAATCTGTGTAAACCTGTATATGACTTCAGGATTATTGTAGAGCAGAAGTGTTGAGAGTGATTGAAACACTACTCTTAGTTTTCTTTCAGGTTTGAAGAGTTTTTGCATTGCCTGTGCAATGCCTATGCTAAGGTCATTTAACGCACTTGGCCCAGGAACGGTTATATCTTTCCTTTCACTCTGCTGTGCCCCAAGTGTCCAGGAATAACAATCTATGAACAAAAGTTCCTTATTTGTGTGCCCGCTAAGTTCAGGGTTTTTTTCCTCAATCTCACTCGGTTGCAAGTCTGTGGTTATGTAGACCATCCCATCCCCACTTTCTATCCCACCTGATATGAACCTAACTGCAAGCATAACCTTTTCAGTGCCAGGAGGCCCAATAACCAGTACGTTAGATTTCTCACGCAGGCCACCCTTAAGTGCATCATCCAGTTCACTTATTCCGCTTTTCATAACCACCCTCATGCACCACTCTCAACAATATTATTGATGAGTATTTTAAGTGCTTCAATACATCCCTTTCCTTCAATGGCAACAGCACCCACAACTTCGGCATCTAATCCGAGCATTTCCTTAACTTTTGCAGGTGGAAGTGCCGATGGTAAATCTTGTTTATTTGCAACCACCACATAAGGCAGGCTATACCTTGAAACATGTGCGAGCATCTGTTTTGCCCTCTCAAAAGTCTCTGGCTTTGTTGAATCAACAATGAGTACAACCCCAAACGCATCTTTGTTTAGTATGTCAAGCATAAACTCAAACCTCTCCTGGCCAGGTGTACCAAACAGGTCAACACTGAACCCGCTATGCTCGACATACCCATGGTCAAGCGCAATGGTTGTACCCATCCTGTTTACTGAAACGGCACGTGTGCTTATCTTGTGTATAAATGTTGTCTTACCTGCATGGAACGGTCCCGTTATGATTATTTTTGGTACATAAAGGGCAATTCCATCAAACCCTATCCTGAACGGCACGGCTGAAGCATTAAATTTACCTGGTGCCTTTACCACCCTAAAATATCTTCTTGACAAAAGCCTTTCTTCAACACTCTTGGTTTCTATTACATAATCAAGCCTCTGTTTTACATCTTCTGCCTCCTTTTCATCCCATTTTGTATATATACACAATACAGTCGTACCATTATCCGTGAGCTTCCTTATCATGCTCCACACACTTTCCTTGTTCTTGGCCTTTGCAAGCATCCCTGATAATGAGTCAATTATTACAAGCCATGGCTTCTCACTGGACACAGCATTTATTATGCTTTCTGCAACATTTTGCATGTCAGTTGCGTCCTTTGCATAATACTTTTGTCTGCTTGGCATTCCCAACCCCGTAGAAAATGCATCAAAATACATTGTATTGCTGAACGCTTTTCCAGAAAACAAATATCTTGAAACATCCCGTTCAATCTGGTCTGGGAATATATTTTCTACAACATACAGCGTTTTCATTGTTGGGTTTGTGCTTATGATATGGTATGCAAACACGCGTGCATCAATCCCAGGTATTGAAACTATTGCAATGCTCTTACCCTGCTCAAACCCGCCCCCTAGATGCTCATCAAGCTTTGTTATCCCTGAGGCAATGCCCATGGTCTAATTTCTCCTATTGAATTTAATAAATTAATCCCTAAAAACTAATTGGTGTCCAAATGGTAGTATCAATAGACCATACGAGATGCATTTACTGTGGCGCATGTGTTGCAACATGCCCATACCTTGCTCTTAGGCTGAAGGAAGTTTATGTTGAGGTGCTTCCAGAAAAGTGTGTTGACTGTGAGCTGTGCATAAAAGCATGTCCGGTGAACTGCATACGATTGGCCGGAGCAAAGAAGGCATAGTTTTCTTTTGTGAATGGTGTTTCTATGGACAGTGAGAATGAGTTTTATGAGTATCCTGGCATAAGGGATAAGTATGATATACTGGTGGTTGGTGCCGGTCCTGCTGGCTCAATCGCAGCACGTGAGGCTGCACGAAAAGGAGTTTCAGTGCTCGTGCTCGATAGGAGGAAGGAGCTCGGCTCTCCTGTTAGGTGCGGTGAGGGGTTGGGCAAGAAACATGTTGAACATATGGGCCTCAAGCTACCACCTCATGCAATCTCAGCTGAGATAAATGGTGCCCGTGTCATTGCACCCAACCTTAAAGATGACATAATAATAAAGACACCTGAGACCAAAGGGTATGTACTGGACCGGAAGGTTTTTGACAAGGAGCTTGCAAAGGATGCGGCCCGCGCAGGTGCGAGTGTGCTCTGCAAGGCAGAAGTGTATGGTTTAGTAAAGGAAGATGGGCGCATAAGCGGTGTAAAATACTATTTTGATGGGAAGGAAAGAATCGCACATGCAAATGTCGTGATAGCAGCGGACGGAGCAGAGTCTGTTCTTGCAAGGCTTGCAGGGATGCGCGATGCCACGGCCACACTCTATGATACGGATTATGGGTATGAGTATGAGATGGTTAATGTAAAGCTCCAGGATAATGGGAAAGATTACTCTGACCTGATAGAGCTTTTCTTTGGGAGCAGATGGTCACCCCGGGGATACCAGTGGATATTCCCGAAAGGAAAAGATTCAGCAAATGTGGGTGTTGGTATAGGTGGCCTTGAGAAGCCAAATGCAGTATACTATCTACATAAATTCCTTGCAGCAGATGGTATAAAACACAGGTTCAAGGATGCATCCATAGTTGCAGTCAAGGGAGGGGCGATTCCTGTAGGTGCGCCTATAAAAGAGTTTGCACTTGATGGGTTTATGGTGGTTGGCACAGCGGCGCACCAGGTTGACCCAATACATGGTGGTGGCATAGGATTGGCAATGAATGCTGGCAGGATAGCTGGCACGGTTGCAGCGGAATGTGTCAAGGATAATAAGACTAGCAAGAAAGAGCTTGATAGGTACAAGGATTTGTGGTATGCGGAAGAATGGAAGAAGTTCAGCAAACGCTTGACATTGAGGAAGGTGCTTGAAAAGTTCAATGATGATGACTTTAATGTAATCATCTCATCGCTTGATTCCAAGGATATGGAGCTCACGCTCAATGGTGATTTCGGCCCAGTGGTCAAAAAAGTGCTTGTCAAGCGACCGCAACTTTTAAAAGTACTTACTGCCCTAGTCAACATGTAGTTTGGTGTTCCTGATGAATATTAACCCAAGGATGAGGTTTGTTTGGATTGCAGAGGCATTCTTAATAGTACAGCTCCTGTTCTTATGGTCTATAATAGTGTATCTGGCATTTCCGTTTGATCAGGAACTGTTTGAAGGTGTGCCAAACAAGATATTTGTGTTAGGCCCTGCCATGCTTTTTTCAATACTCATCATTTTTGGTGTTGCCATATGTGCTGAACTGTATTATAGGAATTTTGAGTACGATTTTGCAGATGATGCATTCATTGTCAGGAAAGGAATATTCACCAGGAAGGAGTACATTATACCATACAAAGATATAGATTCTGCAAAGGTGCTGAGAAAAGGTATTCATTCGCTTGATCAGGTGTTTGGGCTTACATGTGTAGAGATTAAATGGAATGGGAAGAATGTTGTAGTGCCAGGCATAGCAGAGCCTGAGCTATTTTTAAGAAGGCTTATGGCATATGTGGAAGGGAATGAGCACATAAAGAACAGCGAAATATATCTTTCCGACCGTGAGATTTTGCTTAAGTTATCATCAGGGCTTAAGGCGTTGGGGGACAAGATTGACCAGTATGTTGCAGAGCAAAAGAAAGTATTAATGTCTGCGAAAGCCAGGGGCGAGCACATGACTGATTTTATACGACCAGAGTTTTTGTATACAGACAATAAGGTCCCTGCATTTGATATAAAAGACTTTCCTGATTTAAACAAAAAGGAGAAAGGAAAAAAGAAGAGTGATGGTGATGATAACTATAAGTGATGATGGGCTTACAAGGTTTGAGGTTGCACGGATAATAGGTGCACGTGCATTACAACTTGCTTTGGGCGCACCTCCATTAATCCCTGTTCCACCTGGTACGATCGATCCGATCCAGCTTGCGCGTGCAGAGTTTGAGGCAGATGTTATACCTCTTTTGGTTGTACGCAGCAGTGAAACAAAAAGTATATAAACCACTTATTTTAAATTTATTACATGGAAAAGATAGCGTTTGTAACTTGGATATTTGCTTTAGCAGTGTTGCTTTTTGCAGGTATTGCATATGCTCTGAATATAAATAATATAGATACGAGTGGGCTTACAGTGTATGAAAATGTGATTAATACTCCATCAGTAGATGTTCCGACATATATTCCCCCAAATATTCCAAGCAACTCAGATGACGATGATAATGTTAGAGAACCATCCAGCATAGATATAGTATTTTCAGGTGATGCATCAAATGTTCTCGTTAACACAGAGACCAAATTTTATGTTGAGTTAAAGGATGGTGATGGCAATCCAGTTAGTGGCAAGAGGGTAAAGGTATACTTACAATCAGAAGGTCTTACTAAGCCTGTAGCAAGCTTAGAGGTTGGCAGTGATGATGGGGTAGTGGTTTACGGTGTTACGGATTCAAGGGGTCGTGTGAGCGGTGTTTTCAAGTCAGGCAGTGAGGCCATGAAGTATGTTATGGTTGCACAGTATAATGATAATATAGTAGACAATCTTAAGATAGCTGTTGTGTCAGGCTCAAATGGCTCAGGCCAGCAGGATAACAATCCTAGAAGCATAGATATAGTATTTTCAGGTGATGCATCAAATGTTCTCGTTAACACAGAGACCAAATTTTATGTTGAGTTAAAGGATGGTGATGGCAATCCAGTTAGTGGCAAGAGGGTAAAGGTATACTTACAATCAGAAGGTCTTACTAGGCCTGTAGCAAGCTTAGAGGTTGGCAGTGATGATGGGGTAGTGGTTTACGGTGTTACGGATTCAAGGGGTCGTGTGAGCGGTGTTTTCAAGTCAGGCAGTGAGGCCATGAAGTATGTTATGGTTGCACAGTATAATGATAATATAGTAGACAATCTTAAGATAGCTGTTGTGTCAGGCTCAAATGGCTCAGGCCAGCAGGATGGTTCAGGCAGCAGTTCAGGCAGTTCAAGTAGAGGAGGTGCAGGTGATGACACGAGCGAATCTAGGACTGGGATATATGTAGTTAGTATTACGAACCCAGCAAAGGAAAATGCTGAGCCCGTGGTTGAACCCAACAAACCTGAGGAATCAACACAGAACGCAACACTGTATGCAGGGGCAACACCTTTAGAGATTGAAGTCTCACACCCAAAGAAGGTTTATGTTGGAGATACAATAACTATATCCATTTCTTCGTATGGAAAGCCTGTTGCGAATAGGGAGGTATTAGTTAAAGACCCGATTGGTAAGAAGATTATTTTGAAGACAGGTACAAATGGTAAGGTAAGCCTCAAGGCAAGCATTGATGGTACTTACGTGTTCAGCATAAGCGATGTTTCCGGGCAGTTCAGTGTGGTTGCTGTTAATAAATCTGTCCAGCAATCTGTGGACAACAAGCCCTTGGATATTACAGCAGTTGTCGCAGCATTCTTTGGAAATGGAAGTTTGCCAATAGTTGCAGTGCTTGCGGTGATACTCATATTAATAGTGGGTGTTGGAGTTTATTTCCTCACCCAGAAGGAGGTTGAGTAATATGAAAAGCATGAATCTGGAAAAGAATGGATCAAGAGAGGAAAATGAAATCAAAAAGATGAATAGGCCATCTAGGTTTAAGAAGTTCTTAGCGACTTCTGCTGCTTTGATGGCACTGTGGGCCTCTACACCAATGGGGAGTGGTTGCGGAGAGGGTATAGATACCAAAACGGAATTTAGTGGGAATGTGGACGGTGGCACCACGCAAAGGCCTGATAGCGGTACAGCACAGGAAGAGAAGAAGTGCAAGTTCAGGGAATATGCTGTTCTTGAGATTGGCAGTGAGAGACAGAAGGTGTTTTATGGGGAAAAGGTAGAGATTGGCTATAAAAAGTATACCCTAAGGAAGAGTGATGTTGGCCCGGTGCTAGAGTCAAGCGATGGATCACTCTATGTAGTTGATGGAGATGGCACAGTTGTAGATGAAAACAAAGTGAAGTTTCTTGGCAACGGTACTACAGAGACAAATGCGATGTTCATACAACTAGAATATTATGATAAAGAGCCTAAGGATTACTCAGCAGTTATTGAGATTGGCAAGTCAGAGAAGTTTAGCATAGACAATAAACATTATGTAGAATTATCTGTGAATGATATTGCATGCACAGGGAAGGTTTGTTATGCAGATGTTAAAGTGAACGTATTTGTTGAATCAAGTTCTGGCACTAACACCTTTGTATCGATAAAATCATTTCCTGCACAGGTTGATGTTAATGGTAGTGTGCTGGAAGTGACAGCAGATGATGGAACACAACTCTTGGTCAATATAGATCCACTCGGTGCGGGCACAACAAATGCAAAGGCAGTTCTTAATGTAGGCCAGGAAAGATATACGATGGATAATGGAATGAAAGTCACATGGAATGGTGAAGACTTTTCAATACAACTTTTAGATGCTTTCCATTCCAAGGACTACTCATCAGCCAAGATTATGGTAGTGTCAGGTAATATAGTATATGTCAAGACATTGATGAAAGGAGAGGTACTCACTGTTGAAACACCTAGAGATAAAGTAGACATAACTCTTGATGGAACCAAGTCTGCATGCGATTAAAAATATCTTCCACTTTTTTCATTTATTTTATAAGTTTTCGCTAATAAATCCATATCATGAAAGTAAGACTTTTTCAGAGACCAGTATCTTTGATAACGGCATTTGGGGAAAATGTGCGCGTTACACCAGGAGTGCTATTCAACTTTTCATCTGCATTGTACAAGGAAAACATTAACCTGTACGCATGTTCGAGCGGTGAAGATTCTATCACATTCATCGTTGATTATGCTGATGAGGATAAGGCGTTTACAGTCCTGCGCAATACAATCAAGGCAGGGCCAACTGCATTCAGCGACCTTGTGCTTAGGAGCAACAAAAGCCTGATAACAGTGGATGCATCAGATCTTGTTGACACACCGGGTGTTGCACACGCAGCAATTTCAGGACTTGCACGCGAGAAGATAAACATAATTGAGTTATTTTCCAGCTATGGAAACATAACGATTGCGCTCGACCCGGAGTACCGCAAGCGTGCCTATGATCTAATAGTAGATTCACTAAAGCTAGCTTTCAAGCAATACCTTGAGCCAGACTAATTGGGATTATGGAATGTACGGTGATATAAATATTACACTATCCCCCCTGAGCAGCATAGTACCAAGCTTTCTTTTTACTTCTCCCTCTTCTATCTGCTCTGTGTTCTCCAACACAAGGTTCATGTGCACGTCATATGCGACCATTCTTCCCCTAAGCTCAAGCCCGCCTTTGATTCTTATTATCACATCTTTGTTGAGCGAGCTATTCAGCACATCAAAAGGCCTTTTTGCTTCATTCATACAAACACACCATTATATCTAAAATTTTAAAATGCAAAAATTAAAAAACTAAAAATTAGATCTCCCATATATTGAGAGATATTAATTACCATCTCTTATTTCTTTTTCTTCTTTTTTTCTGCCATAAAAGAGATTATACACTTAATTATAAAAATTTAACACATTTTTTGTAGTAGTAGAGCGTTCTTTCCGGAATTTTTTCCTCACTTGCAATCTTTGAAACACTCTTTCCAGAATTTAGCAGTGATTTCATTTTTTCTATGTCATATTTTTTTCTCCTTCCCCTTTTCACATCAGTGATTTTCACATTCACACCAGCCATCCTCATTGCTTCAATAGATTTTTTTGGCAATGCATTGCACAATTTCCTGCTTATTATGATTTCCTCAACATTGGTTCTCTGTAAAATAAAATAGAGCAGCTTATTGCTTACCTTTCTTTTTATGTAAAATCTCCTACATGCCCCGTTTTCTTTAACTTTCTTTAATACTTCAGCATTATTCCCACTTATTTCCAGGCACTCATTTCTTGAGGTATTCAAGGAACTTTTCACCCCTTCCACTACTACCCTCAAAGTATGCCTTTACTATTTCATACTCATTCATTATTGATTTTGGGTCAACTCCAAACAGCTTCCTCAATTTCTCTTCTCCCTGAAAATAAAGAAATACGGCTAGGCCAACATTTTTACTGCTGAAGCTCGGAATATCTTCCATGCTGTTTTTCTGCATGATCATTTCATAAGGATTCTTAATTCCAAGCAGGGTAGTTTTCTCAATTATTGGCCTTGCAAGCTCAATATCATCATCAAATGAGAATATCCCAAGCGCCTTTCTTGTACCTTTTGTTGTAAGAATCATAAGCTTAAGAAACTCCTCAGACAGGTTGATGTAGATTTTCTTCATAATCTCCCAGTATTTTTTGTTTATATCTTCATTCAATTTTTTTCCAAGTTCCTCGTTTATCTGCAGCTTATTGTTCTCAAAGTATAAATATCCTTCTTTAATCATTTCATCTACAAGTCTTTCATCCGGATCTAACAACATATCTATGCGTACAGGTTCCACAATACCATACTTTGACAAAAGAGAATAGTACCCTTGCAGCAATAGGTCATCGCTTTTCATATCAATAGGATTATTCTCAAAGACTGATGAGACATATGCGCATGCAAGCACCCTCCTGTAGGCCTTTGCACCGAGTATGCTCCTGTACCTTGTAATTATCTTGGTTCTTACAATCTCTGCATCTTTCCCATATTCCCGTGATATGTAATCATCAAGGTCGCGTATTTTGTACAGCTGTATGCTCTCATACTTTATGCCATTCTCAGATGGTATTGCAACCTTTGCAGATATTCCAAGCCTTTCAAGCTCCCCACTCAACAACTTGTCTATCTCAAAGTATGCACGTGCAGCAGTTGCTCCAAAGCTGGAAATTCTTTTCAGCACATTCCCATCATATGGTAGGTGCCTGTACGCATTCTCAAGAGTACCACTTCTTAAGTATAGGTGTGCCAGTCTATAACTTGCAATTGCATCATCAATCCTTCTTAAAGTGCTTTTCTTGACATAGTTTGCATATTTCATTGCAGCAACCTGCTTTTTCACATCGCTGATTTCATTTTTAGTAAGCATATCTTTCTTTGCTACCAGCAGATTGCTCATGAATTTCTTGTCAAACCCCATCCTGATCAATCTCTCGCGCATCTCAATCAGCTCTTCCACCTTTACGTTGCAGTCATCCTCACCTGATGGAAGCTCATAATTATCGAGCAATGAATTAACCCTTTTTGCCTCTGCAAGCGTTGAATATGTCATTCTAAGACCTCATCCCATAAGCATCTTGTTAAGATAGCTTTTTGTGGCAGGCATAACCCCAGCAACATTTTTTTCAACATTTTCTTCTCTTAAATCTTTCCACAAGAAATACAAAAATATTGCACGCACCGGGAATATGAGGAAGCTTTCCACGAATACTGCGGCAAGCAGTGCAACAGAAAGTAGTATGTTCACCATATGAAGGTATTTCAGAAAAATTAATGCACTCCATATGGCCACGAACGTGAACCCGGATATAAATGTCTCTTTCTTGTTGTTCATTGCAATCCTGTACGAATTTCTTATTGCATCCCTTACCCTAAGGCCGGATACAAGAACCTCATATTCAACATACTGGAAGACGGGCTCGAGCAGCACCATCATAATAAACCCAAAAGCGAGCGACACAGGGATTATTATTAAGTCAACCATAAACAGCTTTTGTATGGTCAATCTTCCAGTTTCAGTTATATATTTTGCTATTATATCGCCCCCAAAGACAAGAAAGAGTATAAATGGAGAAAAGAGGAGGAGGACCAGGCCAGTCCTGAATATTATTATCCTGAATATTCCTGGCATGCTCTCGGATATTGATTGCAACACTTTCTTGCTTCTATTCTCCATTTGGTTGTGCACCAAGTATACAAGGCCTGCAAACGGAAGTATTGCAGATGCGCTTATCATTGTGGCAATTATATGCTTGCCAAGTATCCCAAGGTATGTTCCACAAAATAGCAGTTCTATTGCATAGTTTCCATTATAGCATGCAATATCCTTGAAAATGTCCAGTATATACCAGGATATGCTGTATGCAAGGGCAGCAAAGAAAAAGAGCATGGACAGCAAGGCTATCCTTATAGTATTGTTGTTTATGAACATTATGGTTTTCTGGAATGCAATATCCAATCTAGCAAGAGGCCCCATGCTATGCTTATGATTGCAAAAGTATATTTAATTTATTGGCTAAAACTACTCATGGCTTACGAATGCACGCTTAGGCTGGCAGTACCAGACCCGGATGGAGTAGTGGCCGCGATTGGACAGGGTGATGAGCATGATAGATGTAAGTCCCGGGTTAGTGTTGACAAAGGAGAGGTTGTGGTGTACATGAGCGCCACTGATCTGACAGCGCTCCGTGCATCATTCAACGAGCATGCACGCCTGTTGAGGGTATGTGAATCTGTTGAACGCTTGTTGAAATAGGTGATGTTATGGAAAATGAAATGGAAAATCAACTATCTGAACTGCAAGACTTGCAAGCACGACTACAGGCATTGATGATTGAAAAACAGCAACTGATTCTGCAGCAGGGGGATATGGACAGGGCACTCACTTCTCTCAAAGATGTTGAGGGCAAGACCTATGAGATGATAGGTACACTCCTTGTAGAGAAAAAAAAGGAAGATATTGAGAAGGACCTGCTTGAGAGGAAACAGCTTGTTGAAGTAAGGCTCGAGAGCATTGACAGGAATGAGCGTATTCTACGTTCAAGGATGAAAGCGATTGCTGAGAAGCTTGAAGGCGCCCAGGGAGGTAGTTAATGCCGCCATTAAGCATATTTGACATATTGACGAGCGATGATGCATTCATAGTCTCATCGCACCTCCTCTCTGATATAGATGGCGTATGCAGCTCTTTTCTCATCCATTCCCTTTTTCCAAAATCACAAGTTGTTTTCTTTGACAGGCCATCACGTGATGCCCGCACCATATGTGAGGCATACAAGCTTAACTACAGTATATCTAGCAAAATAGATCCTTCTAGATGCGTGCTTGTAGATGTAGATGACCCTTCACTCATTCCGGTAAAGAAAGAAAAGTTCATGTGCATAATAGACCATCACATGAGAAAGACATTGCTGAATGCCACGTATAGGTTCTCTTTTCCAAACCAACCATCCACCACATATGTAATCTACAGGATGATGAAAGATAGGGGGATTACACCTACTCCTTTTCAGGCCGATATGATCCTCCTTGGCCTGATTGCTGACACTTATAGGTTTAAGGCAGTAAGAGACCCTTCAATCTTTGCAGACATCCCAATCCTTCTCAGGTATGCAGGTAAAAGTTATGATGAACTGGTTGCGCTTGTTGAAAGACCTCCACTCAGTGAATCGGAGCGGTTGGTTTTTGCACGCTCGTTTATGAATTATAGAATTTTACGGGATGCACGCAGGAAGCTTGTTTTCATACTCAGTGATTGTGATTCGTTCCAGTCAATAGTTGCAACCAGGATTGTACAATGTCTTGCTGCAGACTTCGGCTTAGCATATGCAAGGTATGAGAAAGAGGGAGAGGTAAGGATTTCAATACGCTCCTCTCCTTCGCTTGGGATGCACCTTGGCCAGTTTGCATCAGAGCTTGCAGCAGTGCTCGGGGGTACAGGAGGAGGGCACATGTATGCAGCAGGGGTAAATGTCCCAGTCTCAAGATTTTCTGATATTGAAGCTGCTGCAGTGTCTCTCCTAAAAAAGAGGTATTCATTAACAGAATACAAATAGTCTTAGAAGGAAGAATGTCTGCTCATTAGGCAATTGTCTAAATAAATTTCGATTATATTTATAATCCTTTCCATTCTGATTATAATCTATGGATAAGAGGTATGAACCGTTGGCACACAAGATAGCAAGCGAGATAACGTTTTCAAACTCTCCAGGCAAGACGATGCGCAAGTGGCGTGAGATATTTTCCATTTCGCAGATGGAGCTTAGCAGGTTTTTGGGTATAAATCCCTCAACCATAAGCGATTATGAAGGGGAGCGGAGAAGCAATCCCGGCATAAACATTGTTAAGCGCTTTGTGTCAGCTATAATAGAAATAGACCTTGCAAGAGGAGGCACTGTTGTCAGCAGGTATACTCAGGAGCTGCCAACATCAGATTTCTTTTACGTGCATGAGTTTGCAAGTTCTATAAACGGTGTGGATTTTGCAAAGCTTATTGAAGGCAAGGCAATAGCAAATGAAGAGCTTCTGGACCGCGCCAAGGTCTATGGATACACTTTCATCCGCTCTCTGCGCGCAATAATGGAAATGCAGGCCACAGATTTTCCAAACCTTTTTGGGAACACGCGGGAGCGTGCATTCATATTTTCTGATGTTAGCACTGGCAGGTCGCCCATGGTGGTTGTGCGGGTCAACTCTATAAAACCGAGCATAATCGTTTTTCATGATCTGAAGGAAAATAAGGTTGACAAGCTAGCAATTGCATTGGCACAAAAGGAGAAAATCCCACTTCTCCTTACATATATGCCGATTGATAAGATTGAGGGGGCTCTTAAGAAGCTTTGAGATGGTTTTATGGCAGTAGGTATAGTAGGATATGGGGTTTCAGTTCCTATATATAGAATTAAGGTTGGTGAGATTGCGCGTGTGTGGGGAGAGGAAGAATCGCGCATAGTTGATGGCCTTGGTCTCTCAGAAAAGTCTGTTCCAGGGCTTGATGAGGATGCAGCAACGCTTGCAGTTGAGGCTGCACGGAGGGCGGTGGCGCATGCAGGTATAGATGGTAGGAAAGTATCATCAATATTTGTTGGTTCTGAATCGCATCCGTATGCAGTAAAACCTACCTCTACCATAGTTGGTGAGGCAATAGGCGCAACCCCCGAGTTATATGCCGCAGACCATGAGTTTGCGTGCAAGGCAGGCACGGCAAGTATAATCAATTCATATGCACTTGTCAAGTCCTGCGATATCGATTATGGTATGGGCATAGGTGCTGATACATCACAAGGCCGTCCTGGTGATGCACTTGAATATAGCGCAGGTGCAGGTGCAGGCGCTTTTCTTTTGGGAAAGAGAGATGATGAGATAATTGCACGTATTGAGCACATATTTTCATACGCTACAGATACTCCTGATTTCTGGAGGAGGGAGCATGCAGTGTACCCATCTCATGGTGGAAGGTTTACAGGTACACCTGGGTATTTCAAACACATAATTGGTGGCGCAAAGGGGCTTATGGACAGGATTGGTACAAGACCGAGCGATTACAAGTATGCAGTGTTCCACCAACCCAATGGCAAGTTCCCTAGAATGGTGGCAAAACAGCTGGCATTTACCACTGAGCAAATAGAACCAAGCCTTATAACCCCATACATAGGCAACACTTATTCAGCAGCATCCCTGATAGGCCTTGCAGCAGTCCTTGACATTGCCAGGCCGGGGGACAATGTACTTGTAGTATCATTTGGCAGCGGTGCCGGGAGTGATGCGCTGCACATAGAGGTAACTGATGTAAAGGAATCAAAGCCCAACAAGTATCCAGTTATGAAAATAATCCAGAACAAGAAATACCTGGATTATGGGACATATGCAAAGCATAGGAAGAAGCTCATAATGTGAGCAAGGAGATGTTTATGAGAAAGGTAGCAGTTGTTGGAGTAGGTATGAGCAAGTTTGGTGAATTGTGGGAGCTCAACCTTCGTGACTTGGTTGTGCAGGCAGGTATAGATGCGATTAAGGATGCAAACCTTGAAGGGTCGGAGATACAGGCATTGTACGGTGGCACGATGGCTTCCGGCCGGCTTATAGGGCAGGAGCATATTGCTGCACTCATAGCTGATTCCATGGGGCTTACACCAATACCTGCAACTCGTGTTGAGGGAGCGTGTGCATCTGGAAGCCTAGCATTCAGGAATGCCTACTTTGCAGTTGCGAGCGGTGCGTATAACTGTGTTGTGGCAGGTGGTGTTGAGAAGATGACTGATGCAACGACTGCAGAAACTGTGACTGCTCTTGGTGGAGCAGGTGATCAGGAATGGGAGCTCTTGCATGGTGCAACATTTCCTGGCTTATACGCGTTGATGGCAAGAAGGCACATGATTGAGTACGGCACTACGGAGGAGATGATGGCAGCGGTTGCGGTCAAAAACCATGCAAATGCAGTGCACAACAAGTATGCACAGTTCAGAAAGGAGATTACTATTCAGGAGGTTCTAGATTCCAAGATGGTTGCCGATCCGCTAAAAATTCTTGATTGTTCCCCAATAAGTGATGGGGCAGCAGTTGCAGTTTTGATGGACCTTGAGACCGCAAAGAAGCATACAGATGATTATGTTGAAATAGTTGCAAGTGCTCAGGCAAGTGATACTGTTGCTTTGCATGACAGGACAACCCTAACAAGCATTAAAGCAACACAGATCGCATCCCGGGATGCTTACAAGCAGGCAGGTATCTCACCCCATGATGTTGATGTTGCTGAAGTTCACGATTGTTTTACTATAGCTGAGATAATGGCTGTGGAAGACCTGGGGTTCTTTGAGAAAGGAAAAGCTGGAAAGGCAATACTTGATGGTGCAACGAAAGTGAATGGTGAGATTACAGTTAACTCAAGTGGAGGGCTTAAAGCATGTGGCCATCCTGTTGGGGCTACGGGCATCAAGCAGGTTGTCGAGATAGTTTGGCAGCTGCGTGGAAAGGCAGAAGGCAGGCAAGTCAAGGATGCAGAATATGGCCTCACGCATAATGTTGGCGGTTCTGGGGCTACATGTGTCGTTCACATATTCAAGAAGGGATGATTTTGATGAAACCGGGATTACCTTCGATGTGGAGAAGGACAAGTGAGAGGTATAATCTAATAGGCTCAAGGTGCGAGACCTGTGGCACATACTATATGCCTGGCAGGGCTATATGCCCAATGTGCAGGAGAAAAGGTAAGATTGTACCTCATAAATATTCAGGAAATGGTAAGATTTACTCATACACAGTAATACGCGTAGCGCCTGAAGGTTATGAATTTTATGTGCCATATGTGCTTGCAATAGTTGAGCTTGAGGAAGGCGCAAGAATAACAGGCCAGATAGTTGATGTTGATCCTGAGGAAGTTAAAATAGGCATGCCTGTTGAGATGGTATTCCGAAAACTTCACGAGGATAATCCAGAAGGCCTGATAACGTATGGGTTTAAGTTTAGGCCAGTTGTACAGATTTAGAGAATTCTTTGGACAATAGCTACTTCATAATCTTTTTTCTTAATAGGTTAACTATTTCCATAGCAGGATCCTTTGGTATATTCTTTAATATTACTTCTACGTCCGCACGCCCTTTTGTGTCAATCCTTATTTCTGTAAGCCCAAGCATCCTATCCATTATTCTTGTATCCATCTCAACATTATCAATATTTGCGTACGGCAAAAAAAGCGTCTTTACATTGATCACTCCTTTGTTTATGTTTAGGCCATCCTCCTCAAACTCAATCCAATAATTTCTCACATAAATGTATGTGATGATTGCTGCAACAACAGCTGCCAGCCACACAAGTGGTATAAGTACATTAATTACTGGTATGAACCAGAGCGCAATTGAAACAAGGATTGCAAGCACTAGTTCTATTAAATAATACTTCCTTCCAGACATCCTTATCCTATTTGTATCCACAGAAACTCACCATTCAATGTAAATGAATACAATACATAATAATAAAAATTGATTATGGGAATTTTACCACCTTATCATGCTTTTCATCCCATATCCCTCGCGTAAATGGCCTCTCGCTTGTGTGCTTGACAACAATTTCTCTCTCTTTTGTAGGCACAATCATTATGTGCTCAATCTCACCAGTGCTCGTTTCCAGCAGTATTGAATATTTCTGCAAATCCTTGCCACCAACTTCCCTGTACCTATACATAATATACCTCCCTTCCCCCATAAGCACGCGAACCTCTCGTTTTCCGGTTTTTGCAACTGCAATTGCATCCTCAGGATATTCCATATTCACACCTCAATATTAGTCATTTTTTAGGCATCCTTCCCTTTATTCCAGGAAGCTTAACCTCCGGAAATACAGATTTTATTGCATCAGCGGTGGGGGTTATTGAATATCCAAGCCCTAAAATTCCTTTCAAGAACGCTATCTTATCCCCTTTTGAGCTGTTGTAAGCAGTGGCAAGAGCACTTATGCTCCTCCGCTTCCCCTTTATGCTGCCCATTACACTATCGAGTGCATCTGGACTGCAGGATTTGTTATCCAAGTACTTTGTAAGCAATGAGTATTTTATGCCCAGCAGGAAGGCAGCAACTTCACGTGCCTTAGTCTCCTTTGAAATGCTCATCTTCTTTATTATTATCCATTCAGGGCCGTTGCTCACAAAGTATACCTTATCCTTTTCAGCCTTACCTTCAACCTTAGTGTGCTTTGGCATAATCTCTAGAAACTCATCAATGGCAATAGATTCAATTAAAGGCCCATACTCTTTATATGCACTGTTGCTTTTTACTATTTTTGATATGTTTGAAAATGTGGCTTCAATATCTCCTTTAACAACATTCTTCCTTATTAGGCAAGTATCTATTCCAACTATTTCATAAGGGATATCCCCTATTGCGCAGAATGCACGCGCTAACCCATTCTCATCCACCAAATTCTGCTCAACAAGAACATTATATCTACCATACCCTATGTTCAGTTTCATCATTCTATCCTCCTCCGGCCAGGCCACCCAGCAGTTTTTTGCATACTTGTATATACTCTTCTATCCCACTATTATTGATTATCATTATATCCGCGAGTGCAATCGCCTTTGATATGCCATAGCCAAGTTCCATCTCCTCAGCCCAGAGAAATTCTTCATAGGTTTTTGGGTCGTCAATCTTATTGGTCCTTTCCATAACTCTCTCATACCTGACTTTTGGTGGGGAATGTATTGCAATAAGGATTACATTATCATTCCCAAACGCTTCCTTGAACTCGCGTATCTCATACATTCCACGTATACCTACTATCACAATGAGAGGTAGATTCATGTCCTCTCTCATGATCTTTTCAACCATTTTTACTGCAACTATATTTTTACCATACCTTTCGCGTATACTTTTCGCATACTCTCTTATGTTCCTATTATCTATCATTATATTTTCATTTTTCATCATATCCCTGACAATATCACTCATCTCATGCACTTTATACCCCATCTCCTTTGCAACCTCACCAAAGACTGTTTTGCCACATCCTCTCATTCCTGTTATACAGACAATTTTCATCATCTCACCATGGAACTTTCTTTAAGCCGAGTTTGTTTGCTACTATGTTCATGCCCCTGTGCATTAAGTATGTGAGCAGTAGTATAAATAAAACACTTTCAGGAAATAGCACGCTCGGTATATACTCAGCAAGTGTAGCGTATGAAAACACTAGCGCAAATATGATGAAGAGCAGCTGGTCCATTACAAATGAAGGCTTTCCGCGTTCCATCCCCATCCTTCTTTTTATGAAGCTGCCTACAATGTCTCCAAACATAGCACCACAGGACGAATAAACTGAAATTATGAATAGCTCATATCTCCCCAGAAGTGTATACTCAGCATACCCTGTGAGGATGCCAGCCAGTATCCCTGCAAAAAGGCCGCGCAGCGTCTTACCATCCCCAAGTATTCTTCTGCCATCCCACGCGCTCATGCCAAGGTCTATAGGGGTACCTCCTCCAAACAGAACCGGAATGGCATTTGCAATATATGGTGGCAGTATGAATAGGATGATTGAAAAGATATCAAGCATGTTTCACTTAAAGTGATGAAGTTTATATTATTTTTAGTTTAGTTTTATACAATGACAGCCAGGAAAGAAGGATTTTCTATATTGGGGATTATAGCAATAATATTGGTTGTAATTGTACTTAGCATAGTTGTGCTCTCCATATTTGGCCAGCTTGCTGGTATAGTGATTTCAAAACCATGCATTGCTGAGATCAAGGTGGACTTTCCAATAACAGATGTTTCAGAAGAGAATAATATATTATTCCCAGAGCCACGGCCTACTGCAAAAGATGTCATAAAGCTGATTGATGAAGCAAATGAGCGTTCTGATATATCTGCAATTGTAGTTTACATAGATTCTCCTGGCGGGGAGATAATTGCAACAAGAGAGATATATGAAAACCTTAAAAGTTCAAAGAAACCAGTTGTTGCATATCTCAGAAATATTGCAACATCTGGGGGCTACTATGCAGCGTTAGGGGCGGATTACATAGTCTCTGAGCCTGAGACGGTAACAGGAAGCATAGGAGTGCGCGCAACATTCATTTCGTTTGAGAGCCTTTTCAGAAACTTTGGGATTAATTATACAGTGATATCTTCAGGAAGCATGAAGGATATGGGGGATATAGGAAGAAATCTTTCTGATCAAGAAAGAGCAGTTGTTAAAGAGTACATTGAAGAAATCTTCCAAGATTTCAAGGACAAAGTAGTGGAAAACAGGAAAGGCCGTCCGAACTTTTCCAGTTCAGGCCTTGAAACTGTTCTTGATGCACGCATAATCTCCGGAAGGAAGGCATATTCACTTGGGCTTGTTGATGAGATTGGAAATCGTAAGAGAGCATTTGAGAAAGCAGCAGAGCTTTCAAACATAAGTGAGTATAATGAGTGCACGCTTACTCCAACCAGTAGTTTATTGAAGATGTTCATGCAAGAAATGTTGAAGCCTATAAACATAAGAATAGAAATACCATTTTATGGCTTTGGAGAAAATGAAAAGGTCAAGGTAACATATTCATGACTTACATTGCTTTCTTAATTTATTTTTGCCTTCCATTTCCTGATGTTGTGTTTTACGCGGTTGATCCTCTTTTCTAATTGTTTCTTTGCAGTACTTGCAATGCTTTCAGCCGCTTCATAAGTGTATTCGGTGGCTTTCTTAATCTCATTCTGATAATTGTTCATTACATGTATTGAACCATAGGTTATCCCTATTCCTACAGCAAGTGTTGCAAACACAATACCAATTCTTTTCATAATGCTTCTCTTATTTCCATTTGGAACATTATTGTACAGTGCATACATCTCACTTAGCCTGCTGTCTATTTCTTCCTTCTTTTCATTCAGTTTTTTTGGGTTCAAGAACGGTATTGAGTTTCTTTTAGCAATCTCTATGATATCCTTACAGCAGGTCTTTTTGCCATTTTTTATTCTTTCAATAATCTTATTTTCTAGGTTAGTTATGTTAGCAATATTCTCTCCAGGGTTGTAGAAAGAGTTATATAGCAGATTTTCCAATTCTAACTTAAGCTCTGCAACATCTGTTTTTTGCTGTGTTTTCATGGTATTTTCCATCACATTAGTCCCAGTAATCTTTTCTGTTTGTGAAGTTTCATTTACAATCCCAGCAATCTTTTCTGCTTGTGAAGTTTCCTTTGGCCCAGTAATCTTTTCTGTTTGTGAAGCTTCCTTTACAACTACCTTCGGTCCAGTAATCTTTTCTGCTTGCGAAGTTTCCTTTACAATCCCAGTAGTCTTTTCTGTTTGTGAAGTTTCATTTACAATCCCAGTAATCTTTTCTGTTTGTGAAGCTTCATTTACAATCACATTAGTCCCAGTAATCTTTTCTGTTTGTGAAGTTTCCTCTGCAACTACCTTCGGCCCAGTAATCTTTTCTGCTTGCGAAGTTTCCTTTACAATCTCAGTAATCTTTTCTGTTTGTGAAGTTTCCTTTACAACTACTTTCGGCCCAGTAATCTTTTCTGTTTG
>JBMFNT010000002.1:0-58116 GCA_049970015.1 Candidatus Micrarchaeia archaeon | reverse complement strand
CAGAATTGGTTTGTAGACGTGATGGATGCAGAAACCCGTTTTATAGTCGCCTCTGATTATATGGAGAGCAGGACAATATGTTGTAATAGCAGATGAAAAAGGATTTATTCACAAAATAGAGAGATTACACAATACTATTAGGGACAGAACAAAAATAATGCGTGGTTTTCATGGATGTTTAGAAAGTGCAAGAGCCATTATGAAAGGAATGGAAATTTTGTTAGAAAGCATCAATAAATGGTTAAGTTTGATTAAATTGAGCAAATCGAACAAAACTTAATTTTTTATTGAATCCAGCACCCGACAACGCAACAATACAAGTTTACAGAAAGTTTTTAAAACCCGGAGTAACCAGAAGCAGAGTTTAATTTAAAATCAGAAAATCTTGAAGTAAAAGAGTATTGTAATCTTCATTGTTTGTTGAAATCGTAAAAATTGTCTTCTGCAACTTTTTATCCGCGAAACGTTGTATTAAATCGTGTGTAAATTTGTCAAACAGTGGTTTCCGCCTTTGGTCCTAACTGACATTTAGCCTGGCATCTCTAAAAAAATCCATTTTTTCATGAATCCACGTAATTTTCAGAAGTTGCATTATCAAATAAACCCACCAGACAATGAGACGTAATGTCATCCATTTGCAGTATTAGATACACACGACTGTGAGGCATATCTACAGCGCCATTCTTTAGAGTTTCAGTTATGACGTGTTCATTTGCGCGTGTCTTGATACGTTCTGCTATCACCCGACATGCTCGTGTGAAAACACATAAATTGAACATAGATGTAGTGAAGTGTCAGATCATCAAATCGTAAACGAATGCACGTCACGTGTTCATGGATGCAAGGCAAAGATTGGTGAGTTAATGTTTAAGTTTACTTCTTTCTGCAGACCTCCCAAAATGAGTGTATGAATATGAAAACGCCATATGAAAGGTATATGAAAACTACTGGGGAGAGAAATGAAAGAGGGGTTAATGATGGGATTGAAGAAAGTATGGAAAGCGCAAAGAAGAGGATTATTATGTAGGTCATTGTTTTAAGTGCATTGTTTGATATGAACCCAAAAGCGTTCTTAAGCGCTTTAAGAGGGGTTGCCCCTGCCTTCACCATATATACAGGCTGAAAAAGAAATAGCGCAAATGAGAACAGAGATATGAAAGTTGATATGAGATGAACTGTTGGAAATTGATCTTGGCTATGAGACTGTGGGTTGAAAGTTATGGTAACATATGAGATTAATAGGAGGAATGTTAGCGAAAGTGTATTAAATGAAAATCTTTTCAGATCCTTAACTGGGATAATAAGAAATTCGTAATGGAAATGAAGGATCAATACTGTGGCTGGCAGCAGGTATGCGTACGATATGTATGGTATTCCCTGTATGAAAACATAGGAAACTGAAAGTACAATAGTAAGTAGTGTGTATTTGAGGAGTATATATGTGTTATTCAAAAATGCTGAAGACCCCTCGGATAAGGAGCGTTTTATCTTTGAATAGCCATCTATGATGTCATCTTTTGCTTTTTCAAGCAACCCTTTCCCTTCATCTTTTGGCACGCAAACCACCAAATAAGTTTATTAAATATGCGCGTATCTGTTCATCATCTTCTTGTAGCACATCAAACAATTCGTCTGCATCTTCTACATGTATTCCATTCTTTATAAGCATTTCCTTAAACATAGACATCCCATGTTCGCGGACCGGTAAATTATGCATATCGAAATGCTTAAAATCTGTTTCATACTCGTTAGCATCATCATGCGGTGTGAAAATAAACATATAGCATTTGTCCTTGTATTGCTCATACAATGCGCTAAGCTCGGAATACTCAACATTACTGTCTAGGTCTATGCGCACAATGGGTTTTTGTGAAATATCATACTTTGAAAGCTCTTCATCTATTTTCTGTTTTAATGGGGTGCTGTTTTCTTTTTTGATTAAGAGGTGTAGGATGGGCCTTGTAACTATAGATACAAATGTGGCACTACGTTCTCTAGTATCAAAAAGATAAAACCCTTTAACACTCTCCTCCTTTCTTACCTGCGTAACAACCGTGCTACCCGGCACAAGAAGGTGCCTTCCAGATTTTTTTATTTCTAAATTTTTATGTATGTGCCCATCAATGTACAAGTCAAAGCCGGCTGGAAGGTCATCGATGTAAAGCCCATGTTCAACAACCTGCATGAGCTCTTTAAGGTTCTGGTGGAACATGAATATGTTGAATGCACCTTCAAATGGTTTTGGCTGGGCGCGCTCTATTGCAACCTTGGCATACTCCTCTGGCACGCCTGCAATCCCATAAACAGCCACCTTCTCACCATCTTTTTCAAAGACTATATGTCGCAGATGGCATGATTCTGCATACCCTGCCTTGCATAAAAGTTCCACTGGATTAGTAAATCCCTGTGGTCTTCTCTCATGTGTTCCATGTATAACTATAACTTTCTTGTGTAGTTTGTTGAAAATTTCAAATACTTGTGCGATCACTTCCTGCTTTGGAGTACGTGAATCAAATATGTCTCCTGCCACTAAAATAACATCTGCAATATCCTGCGCTTTCATAAGTGCACGCTCTGCCTGTACAAAGCTGTCTTCATAGAACCTGTCATATCCAAAGTGAAAATCCCCAAGGATTGCTATTTTCATACAACATACCTTGTTTGGTTTTTCTCATTTCTTTTATATAAATTACATAAAGTGAAAAGGCAAGGTATTTGGCCAGTAATACTGGGCTCTCTGTCTGGTAGTATACTGTTGCTGGGCCTATACAACTTATCTTTGCTCATCCCCTTACATAACGGGCAAGGTATTCAGTCAATCCTATGAACCCGCACATAATTCTTACCTCTTTTCAGATAACGGGTAATGTATTCAGCCAGTGATACTGGGCTCTCTGTTTGGTAGTATACTGTTGCTGGGCCAGTTATCTTAAGCATTATGCCCTCTCCACTAACAATCTTGCTCACAAGCCCTTTTCCTACAATGAATTTCTCAATCTTTGCATTTGCATCTGTGCCAACAAAGCATGCATTATCAACATAGAAAGACTCACCTGCCCCAAGCTTCTTTATGAACATACTCTCAGCACCTGCCAAATATAACTTACCCTTGCCCTCAGCATACAAGAACATGAGACCAGCACCTGCTACAAGTGATGTGAGCCATCCAAACTTTGATGATATATTTATATCTCCAGTGTGTGCAAGGTATACTCCATCCCCCAAAATCATTGCACCATCTAGGTTTACCTCAATTATTTCACTTGGTAATAAAACACCAACCTCCAAGACCGTGTCTTCAATTGCGGTTACTTTGTTTATGAATGCACTCTCCCCTCCGCCAAACATCCTAAGTATACCTGATTCAAGGCCTCCAGCAATCTCGCTCTTGATTTCAACCTGGCCAGTTGAAGATATGATTCCACCTGGCTCAACATATGCATACTCTCCCTTGGAAAGTGTGAACACCAAAATTTGTCCAACAGTTGTATTTTTTATCTGGGCTTTCACGCTTAACACCACTTTCCATTAGCATATTAATGCTTTTAAAAATAACATATGCATAAACCCAACTATGTATATCTATGAACCCGCAGATGATTCTTACCTGCTTGCAGATGAGCTCAAGAATAGAAAATGCAAAAGGTTCCTTGATATGGGAACAGGTAATGGAATACAGGCCAACTGTATAGGAAATGCAGATGAGATAGTATGTGTGGATATAAACCCTCAGGCCGTGGAGAGCGCAAAGACAAATGTAAAGAGAGAGAATGTAAAGTTTATTATTAGCGATCTGTTCACAGAGGTAGAGGGTAAGTTTGACCTGATTGCATTTAACACCCCTTACCTTGATGATTCCGAGCCGAGGGATATCTGCTGGACACATATCCAAAACGGAGAGGATATTATAATGAAATTCCTGAATACAGCTCGCAATAATCTTGCAGAAAATGGGTCTATACTTATGGTAATATCAGATAGAGGGTATGAAAAGTATAAGAGGTATGCGCTGGGGTGCGGATATTCATGGAATGTAATAAGGGAAAGGCAGTTATTCTTTGAAAAAATATACTTGGTGGAATTAAAATGAGATTTGTGCTTTATGAACCTATATATGACATGAATGTTGGGAAGGTATGCCGTGTTATGAAGAATTTTGGAATAGAAGAATTGTACATAGTTAACCCGATTGCGCCTTTAGGGTTTACTGCAATGAAATATGCCAAACATGGTGCAGATGTGCTGAAAAAGGCACATGTTGTGAAATCATTTAAATATGCTGTCCGCGGGCGCTATCCAGTGATAGGTACTACTGGAAACATAAAGAAAGGTAGGAAGAGGCTTGTAAACCTGGTACAGCTCTCTGATATAGAAAAAAGAAGGAATTATATTGACTTTAGCAATGCAGCGGTTGTGTTTGGCCGTGAGGATACTGGGTTGCCTGTTGAGGTCCTTGGTGATTGTGATTTTTGCATAAACATAGAGACCGACGAAGAATATGCCTCGCTAAACCTTGCAGTGGCCTCGGGGATAATTGCATATGTGCTCTCAAGAAAAAAATATTCCATGAACAATATACAGGAAATTAATACAAAAACCAGGGTACATGCACTTAAATATTTTGGGTTGCTTGTTGACCGCGTAAGCAAAAGCTTAAAGAACAAAGATAAGTGCATGCGTGCATTCAAGAATATGCTGACAAGGGCATCTGATGAAGAGGTTAACTCGATCATATGTGTATTAAAAGAGATTACAAAGAAAACCTAAAAAGAAGTAAAATAGAGAATTACTTTCTTCTCTTCACTATTTTTATTCTCGATGGAGTTAAAAGTATTTTCTCATTATCAATCCTTGCAATATCCCCACGAATCTTGGTTGCATGCTCCTTCAGCCTGTTAACTACCTCGCTCAGCATCCTTTCGTCTTTGAGCATGGGGGATATGTTAAGAAGTATTATGTTTCCGTTGTTCAACTCCTCCTGCACTTCAGAAATCACCTTCATGCTCTCGAGCGCAACAGGCTTGACATATGCGGCAACAGTTTCCTCCTCTTCGGCGAGATTCTCCAAATCTTCAGTATTTAGGTATTCCTGAAGATTCATCTCACTCCCCCCGAGACCTAGGGCGCTGGAAAATTTTTGCAGTATTCCCATAGTACCACCGTTTATATTGCTACAATAAAAGTTATAAATATAGTATTCTTGAGTGCTGCCAAGTGCAAAGCATGGATTAGTTATTTAATAGTTTATGTACTAAAAGTGATGCTTATTTTTGGAGGGATGAAATGCTGACCTTTGAAGAAATTGTCCAAAAGAATGGGATCTTCAATGATATGAATGTTTTATCACCGCATTTTGTCCCTGACATATTGCCACACCGTGAGCAGGAGATTGAAACTATAATGAAAACTGTTGCACCCGCACTTAAAAACACAAAGCCAAAGAATATGTTCCTGTATGGGAAAACTGGAACTGGCAAGACCTGCTGTTCAAAGCATGTGATGGAAAAGTTCAACGAAATGAAGAAGAACTCAGTTATGCGGTATATGAACTGCAGGATATATGACTCACGGTACAAGGTCATGTTTAAGATTGCAAACGATATATGTAAGGGGGATGCAAAGATGGGATACCCCTTATCAAAGTTGTATGAAACAATACTGGAATGGATTGAAGAAAACAACATGCACCTGATTGTTATTATGGATGAAATAGATATGGTAAACGATGTTGATGACCTGGTATACACAATAACTCGTACAAATGATGAGCTTGAGGCGGGAAGCCTTTCAATGATCGGCATATCAAACAGGCTACACTTCAAAGAACGGCTTGATCCACGGAGCAAGAGTGGGCTTTATGAGACTGAACTGGTTTTTAGGCCTTATAATGCATCCCAGCTATACGAGATAATAAAGCAAAGGGGGGAGAAAGCATTCATGGATGGTGTGCTGACAGAGCCGGCCATAAGAATGGCATCTGCACTTGCCGCACGAGAGACTGGAGATGCAAGGTATGCGCTCAAGCTCGTGCTCAAAGCTGGAATGATTGCAAATGAGAGAGGGCATAGGTTGATTACGGAAGAGCATGTTGAGCTTGCGCGAAGAAGTGTTGATGAGGACCTTGCGATTGAGACAATATCCACACTACCCCAACACGAACAGATTGCATTGTATGGCATATCAATGCTCTACATAAAAGGCAGTCAGTACAAGAAACTTGGTGATGATGGACAAGATGTGTTCATGTCAGGTGAAGTGTATGACAGTTATGTAGCAGCATGCAAATCTATTGGAATTTCTCCAAGAAGCTCAAGATGGTTCTCAGAATATCTTCACGATTTGGATATGCTCGGGCTGATCACCCTGACCTCTTCTGGGAAAGGCACACGCGGGCAGACAAGGTTTATCAAGCTTACTTATGACCCATACAAGATAAAATCAATAATTGAGAAAATCCTTTCATAATTCTTTCTTTTCACCAAATACAAAGAAGAAAGATTTGCCGCTTAACAGCCAAACAAGCTGTGAGACAAGGTCGCTATAAACATACCTTGGATGGATGCCTAAAACACTAAACTTGTTTTTTGAAAACAGCTGCCTTACCTCTTCAAGCGTATGGTATGTTTCATAAGGCACAGCGTATCTGTCGTATAATGTTTGCCTGGATGCTGTGCGTAATGGAAATGCAAATGGTGAATTCATAATAAAATTCATTATCTTATTAGGGTCATTTCCATTAAGTATTCTTAGCAATTTTCTCTCTATTCTATACCTTAGCCTTCCATACTTATTATACAACCCTAAAACAATCCTTCCTCCTTCTTCTGTGTGGCGTGATACATTACAGAACCCTTCATGAAAATCAGGCATATGATGGAGCACACCTAAACAAAGCACAAAGTCAAACTTCTTTTTCAAATCAACATTAGATATGTCAGCTTGCACAAAATCGATTTCTACATTATACTTGTCAGCGAGGCTTTTGGCTATACAAAGCTGAGAGGGAGAGAAGTCAACCGCAGTAACTTCCGCTCCATTAAGTGCAAGGTATACAGATTTTTCACCTGTACCGCACCCTGCATCAAGAACCCTCAACCCCCTTACACTTCTATAGCCAGCAAGCAAAAATATCCTCCTCATCAACTGTCTGTGTGTTTTCGAAAAGATTGAAGGTATGCTTGGATATGGATAATTACAATAAAAATCGTAAACTTCTCTCTTTACACGCCCAGGGTTGGCTAGGCCTATCATCTTACTTCACTCACAGAATCTTTCCTTTTCCGTGAGAAAGATGCATAGTCACTCATGCCAGCACGCCACACACTACCGTAGTCATCCATCAGCTGTTCCTCTATACTTCTCGCACGCTTGAGCGCACTCATCACATGCTCTGTATCAATGAATTCAGCACCATCAACGATTGCAATATCCCCAGCCATCTTTATTATCCCGCTCAGGTCACGCAGCCTTAAGGTTAATCCATCCTTGCCGTCCATTTGCCTTGCACGAATCCGTGATTCGTTGAGTATGCATTCACATGCAGATGCTGTAGCATGTGGTATCCTACCATCCTTCTGTATTTCCTGTGCAATAAACTGTGCCATCTTCTCTCTGTTTTTTTCGTTATCCTCCATAACTGTGTTAAGCAAAACTTCATACCCAGAACCTATTATCCTTGAGCGCAGGGGAGGTAGTATGTGTGGTACGTCATTTATGTTTACTGCACCTATGAGCATAAAATCACATGGCACATTATCCACACGGATGATTGCACCAGTGCTGGTAGCATTTCTGCCAATTATTGGAAATTTCTTATCCTGCATTGCAGTCAATATATACCTCTGCAGCTCACCAAGTGTTGAAAGTTCATCTATGAATAGTACGCCTTCATGCGCCTCGTGAATCGCTCCGGGCACTATCCTCTCATGCGGTGGTATGCCAATCTCGGGATGGCCCCCATATGGATCATGCATGACATCCCCAAGAAGCTCGGACTCGCTTGCACCTGTCGCCTGAACAAAAGTTTTCCGTTCAAGGCTTACTATGACCTTGCGCATGGTACCCAGTCGGTTTTCCATACTCTTGTAGACCTTTACCTTGCTTCCATGCCTTTCGTAAACTATCTCTTCTTCTTCTCCCTTCTGGTTAGTCTTACGCATGAGTACCTTGTCATCTTTTGTAAGACGCGGAGTTGCTGAAAACATATCCTCAAAATTCCTGTTCCTATAGTATTTCTCTGCACCGCAGTACAAACATATGTTGGACTCTGGATCACTTATCGTACCGCACTTCCTGCACCTGAACCCTAAACGCTCTGATACATAATATGGAACATCGCGCGGGTCAACAAGCCGTGCGTTAGAGTGCTGACGCCGCTCACTCAAGACCTCTTCCCTGTTCCTCACCCTAAGTATTGGCCTGTGCGGCTCATTTATGTTTTGGTATACTTCAACCTGTGATGATGGCGGTGGAAGAAGCGCAGATATCGTATTTGCTATGAAACTCTTTCCTGTACCCGGTGGACCAACAAGAAGCAGGTGCCTCCTTTGCTTTGCAACTATGCGTGCAATACCAATCACATGCTCCTGTCCTATAACACGTTCTATTGGATCCTCTGGAACTTTAACCTGTGAAGTGTTCTCAAAAGTGAAATGCGATTGGACAGGCATAATCTCATTAGAATGGGTAATATTTAAAAAACATTTCCACTACGTTCGTTTTCTGTCGAAAATTTCACATGTTAGGAAAACTAAATAGTACCCCATTACAATCCCTACAATAAGGCCGGTTGCACTTCTTACAAGGTTTGTGCTTTCCCAGAAACCTAAAAGTTGTCCAGTCCCATCAATACCCATTGGCACAAGGGCAATGAGTAGGTAGATCATTGATGGAAGTGTAGTAATTCTTTTCCTGAGTAGTAAATAAGCAGGTGCTGCAATAAGAAGGCCAAGATACATAAAAAAATCACGCGAGCATACTGCTATCTTGTATCCTTCCATTCCATCACGTATGACATGCTCTGCCCTATTTATTCCGATTTGATCGCGCGAGTACCTGAAATAACCATCAAACCCTCTGAAGGATGATGAATATTTAGTCTCAACTATAACATTTGATTGTGTTGACTGTGGGATGCAATCATCAAACACCCAGTACTTACCATTATCTAGTATGCACTGCGACCGATAAATCCATTGGTGGCACAACGGCTTTGCTGCATTGTAAAGGGCACTTGCAATATTATCATGGCCTAAAAGTGCTGCGACTGGTGCCCCCACCACCAAGACAACAAGGAATGTGGAAAACAGTAGATAAACTGCAAATCCTATCCTCCAATCAAGTATCATTGTAAATCTCTTGGGCAGAATTATTAAAAATTAACACACTAATCAGCAAATATGTCTTTTGAGAAGAGGTGTAGTGAGGCGCGGGAATTCATAGAAAAGAAAGATATGTTCCTTCTTGTACATCACTATGATGCAGATGGATTATGCAGTGGAGGGCTAATTGCTAAGGCACTTGAGCTCCAAGGCAAGAGTTATAGAATGGAAAGTTGCAGAAAGCTGTCAGACAAGGAAATAGAGGCAATTGCAAACTCTCGGGAAGAAAACATAATACTGGCAGACCTTGCTGCACAGGAACAATTGGAAGGTATTGACAAAAATATCATGGTGATCGACCATCATCCTCCGATCGAAAAAACAGGGATACTACAAGTCAACCCAAGGCTTTTTGGTATAGATGGAACATACGAGATGTCAGGGGCATCCACAGCATACTTTGTGCTGAGAAATCCTGTGCTCGCGCCAATAGGGATAGTTGGTGCAGTGGGAGATATGCAAGCACCGCTTATAGGATGGAACCGCAAAATGCTTGAGGAGGGTGAGGCTGCAGGGGTAGTAAAACATTACAATGATATTACGATGTTTGGCAGGGTGAGCAGGCCATTGGTCCAATTCCTGCTATACTCAGTTGACCCAATAATCCCTGGGCTCACAGGCAATGAAGATAATGTGAAGGCATTTTATGAATCTTTAGGTATTGAATTAAAATCTGGGGAAGAATGGAGAACATACAACCAGCTTAGCAGTGATGAAAAAATGCGGCTTAGGAGCGCACTCATAGGTTATATGCATGAAAAGGGAAAGAGGGAGGATGCAAGAGCACTCGTAGGAGAAGTTTATGAATTATTGACATATCCTGAGGGTACTGAGATGTCTGATGCCAGCGAGTTTTCAACACTGCTAAATGCATGTGGAAGGCATGAACATCCGGAGATTGGCATAGATGTTATACTCATGCGTCCCGGTGCATATGAGAAAGCAAGGGGGTTGCTTGAATACCACAGAAAGAAGCTTAGAGAAGGGATAGAATATGCCACACAAAATGTTGTTGACCTTGGCACATTCTATCTCCTGGATGGGAGGGGGGTTATTGAAGATGGGATTATAGGAGTGATTGCAGGAATGTTGTATGGTACAATAAATGCAGATAAACCTATAATAGCCATATCGCTTGATAAGGAAAAAAAGATAAAGGTGAGTGGGCGTGCAACAAAAAGACTCGTTGAGATGGGGATTGACCTTGGCAAAATAATGAGTTATGCCTGTAAAGATATTGGTGTCGGTGGAGGCCATAACATTGCTGCTGGAGCTACTATCATGCCTGAGCACTTGAACACTTTCATAAAAAGAATAGGGGAATGTATTGAAAGGAAATGAACATCAACCGAAAACTAGAAATAGTCATGCAGCTTCTTCTGTTCAGACAGTATGTTCTCAACCGTGCTCCAATGCATCCTTACATACTCTATTCCTTTGCCCGTCCTTAACATTTCTTTCACTGCAAGAACTGTGGATTCATCAGATGGATAACCAGAAAGAAAATCATACCCTAGTTCATCCCGTATCCTGTCGATCTCCCAATCCCTAACAACCTTTGCAACTATAGATGCTGCACTCACAACAGGATAATTGAAAGGAAATGAACATCAACCAAAAACTAGAAATAGTCATGCAGCTTCTTCTGTTCAGACAGTATGTTCTCAACCGTGCTCCAATGCATCCTTACATACTCTATTCCTTTGCCCGTCCTTAACATTTCTTTCACTGCAAGAACTGTGGATTCATCAGATGGATAACCAGAAAGAAAATCATACCCTAGTTCATCCCGTATCCTGTCGATCTCCCAATCCCTAACAACCTTTGCAACTATAGATGCTGCACTCACAACAGGATAATTGAAGTCTGCCTTATGCTCTGCATTTATACAAACATTTTTTTGCATATGCCTCAAAATCCTGTGCCCAAAGTTTTCTGCGATTGGGTCTGGAGAGTCTACATAAACCTGTGATGGGTTTAACGGAAGCTCTTCAATCAAGTATGCTGCCTTCATCGCCTCTATTTCATTGAGCGAAAACCTTCTCATAAGCTCATTAAGCTCATTCGCAGTTATAAGAATAAAAGATGTGTAAAACTTCTTCCTTATTTCAGGGTAAAGTGATTCGCGCTCCTTGCGTGTGAGGAGCTTAGAATCCGTAAGCTCAATAGATAAAAAATCATCTTCATTACCACAAACAAGTGCAATGGAAAGCGGGCCGAGGACTGACCCGCGCCCAGCCTCATCAATGCCCGCTATAAGGGACATAAAATCAAACTGAGAGAACTTTCTTGTCTACTATAACAAAATCAGACACTGCCATTACTGCATCATAAGAAACGAGCGAGTGTCCCTGCTCATCTTTTTGCAATTTTGCCGCGAGCGGGCTGTCGAAGTTCGGCTCGATCACAAGCGTTTGCAGACGTCCGCCAACCTCGGCAACCTTTATATCCAAAAGCCTACCCAGATCCTCACCATCACTGGTAATTATTTTCTTACCTGCAAGTTGTTTTGCAATCATATATTTTGGCATATGACCACCTTACGCATAGAAATATGCACAAATCTATTTAAATTTACTTATCTCCTCGTAGCAATGACTCCTGCTCCTTTATAACCTTGTCGTCAACCTTGGAAAACAACGGGGCAACCTCACCAAGTTCAGTAATGTCGATTTTTCCAGTTATATTGCCCTCTATTTCCATCCAACTAGGCTCGGTATCCAGCCGAAGCTGTTTCCTCAGCCTCTGGCACGACTCTGGAATATATGGAAAGAGCAATACTGAAAGCGCATGAACTCCATGGAGAGCAGTCTTCAGAATTTTATCCCTCTCCGGCCCTGTCTTCTTCCATGGTTCATTAGCACTCAGATATGCATTGAACTCGGATGATAATGAAAGGATTATGTCAAGCGCTTCCTTGACCTTAAACTCATATGCGAGCGACTTTACATCTCCAGATGCTTGCATAATCTTAGAAAGCATGTCATAGTCCGGCTTGACTTCAGGAACCCTGCCATCGCATGTTCGTTTTATCATGGAGAGTGTCCTATAGATGAAATTTCCAACATTTGCAACAAGCTCATTGTTTATCCGCGCCTCAAAATCCCTCCAGTAGAAGTCGGCATCAGATGCTGAGTAGGGGGTAAGAACTGTCTCATAGAATCTCAAATAATCTGCTGGAAAAATCTTCAGAAAATCTTCTATAGATATGTACCATCCTTTGCTTTTTGAGAACTTTTCCCCTTCAAGATTAAGGTACCCACGCACTGGAATTGCATAAGGAAGTGCATACCCTTCATCAACAGCCATGAGCATAGCGGGCCAAAACAAGTAATGATGATAACTTATGTCCTTTCCTATGAAATGGATTATACGTACATCATCGCCTTTCCAGTATCCCTCCCAATTTTTTACTATTGCTTTTGTCGAGCTCACATAGCATATTGGTGCATCAAACCACACATAGAATACAAGGTTTGTGCTGCCCGGTACAGGTATACCCCATTCCAAGTCTCGTGTTATGTCCCAATCATGAAGCCCATTTTCTATCCAGCTCAATACATACCTCTTAACTTCATCTTGAAACTCTTGCTTGCTCACTATCCATTCACGCAATCTGTCAGAGAATGCACTCAACCTGAAAAAGTAATGTTTTGAAACTGTAACTATAGGGGAAGTACCGCATACTGCACAATACGGGTTTACAAGGTTTTCAACTTTTATCACATGGCCACATTTCTCACACTGATCACCATACTGTTCCTCTGCGCCACAGTACGGACACTTGCCCTTTACCATTCTGTCTGGCAGTGCACGCTTGCATTTGGTGCAGAAAAGCTGTTTCACCTCATGCTCATAGATATATCCATTTTCATTCATTTTTTTGAAGAAATGCTGGGTAAGCTCGAAATTTTCCTTACTTGATGTTCTGTGGAATGAATCAAAAGAAAACCCCATCTTCAGGAATATTTCTTTATCAAGCTCATGGTAGTAATCTACAAACTCCTTAGGTGTCTTTTTCTCCTTCTCTGCATTAACCACAATGGGTGTGCCATGCTCATCCGTAGCACAAACAAACTTCACATCTTCACCAAACATTCTTAGAAACCGTGAGTATATGTCTGCTGGCAAGTATGTGCTCCTCACATGCCCCAAGTGTAAAGGACCATTTGCATACGGCAATGCTGCTGTCACCAAATACTTCATAAAACCACCATCAATCAAAAGATACTATCAGCACTTTCCTCTTGCGATCAAAATGTGCGCCGGAGTATATTTCTGAAAGTAGTCTATTTATTTGTTCATCATCCATGCCCTTGCGTTCCATCAGTTTTGTTTCCTCAACCAATCGCTCGAGAAGTGCATAGTTAGAATATATCAAGTCTCCATATTGCTTATACTCTTCAGCCTTCCTGCGAAGCTCTTCAAGGTGCACCTTCATCTCTTCCAAAACTGCCTTTTCCTTCTCTTTCACAGTATTGTTTTCAGCGCCCGTATCAACCAATACGGGTTCGTATACCTTATCTATAAGCTCGCACACCGATCCAAACTCCATTTTCTCAAAATCTGCATACTTGGACAGCGAGCATACAGAATAATCTACTATTTTTCCATCTTTCATGTACACATAATACCTTCCTTCATTACATACCTCGTGTACCCTTTCAATCAGCTCCTGCCTGTCATGCTCAGAAAGCTCAACATTAATCTTTGGGTTTATGCCTGCACGGAAGAATGCCTCTTCAAGATATTTAGGGGCGATTGAAACTCTTGACAATATACCGGCAAACAAGCTCTTCTTTCCGCAGAGGGTTATATGCTCAGTAGTTATATCATATGGGGATAGTTTTGAGGGTGGCATCCTGTACTCAAGACCGCGGGCAATCTTCCTGTCCTTCCACTCTTCACTCCTGTATACAACTTCAATAATACCCTGCTCATTGCACAAGATTATGTTTCCCCTTGAAAACAATTCTATAATCATCTTATACCTCTTGCCCTGGTTCTTTATACTAATGAAAACTATGCGCTCAAACCCATTCTGGTAAACATCCTCCACCTGCCCTCCCATAATCCGTTTTCTCAATGCCATTATGAAGTTTGATGGTGTTTCCGGTGGTTGTAGCACACGCGAAGTTAGTGTGATATACTTTGGGATTTGAACCAGCAGGGTATGTTTGCCCGTCTTTCCTGCAAAAGTGAGTTTGAACAAAACATCAGTCAACTGGTAAATTTTTGAGATGTGAGATTGTACGAGCTTCTCTTTCAGTTCTCTGGTAATGTAATGATATTCAAGGTCGGCAAGCTCCATATAAAAACATAAGCAAGCACATTTAAAAAATGTGGATGAGATAGTTATGCATGCTTGAGGCTACCAAGCCTGTCAAAAAAGAAGAGGAAAAGGTAAAGAGGCTGATAAGTGAAGAAAAGAAAATTTCAGGGCTTGGCGAGCTATTACAGCAAATAAGTGGTTTTGTGCAGGATGTTCATGGTAAAAAATCCGTACAAGAAAGGATAGAGAAACGGTTTGTTGAACATACTGAAAAACTGAGCAAAATATATAGCTCAACCATAGACCCAAATGTAAGAAAGGCTGTCCGCGAGGCTCTAGATGAGATAAAAAAGAGCTATGTGTTAGCAATAGCTGAGCTTGATATCATCTCCAGCGAGAATCTGTCTGCAGGCGAGAAGGTACAGTTTTACAAAGATATAGAGGAATCTGCAATGTATCAATTCTCAAGAATGATGGAGAATGTGAAGAGAATTATAGAAAATGCTACCCATTAACCAAGAAATCGAAAACATACTGTTCAATATCTGGGGAGTATGTGCGTACACGCCTGCAGTAAATAAGCTTTGATGGCCTTCCAATCAGGTTGCTGATTTTCTGTTTTACATCATCAACCTCTTCTGTCCTGCAGAATGTGTATATGTGCAACATGCTTCCCTTTCGTGCAGAATGTATTATATTCGGGATAAAATTTATTGCATTCCATGGTAATGGCATTATTATTCTGTCAGCCCAGTTTTCGAACTTTTTATCGCTCAACACCTCAATAACATCTCCCTGCACAGGAAAAACCCTATCTTCAACCTTATTCAACCTCACATTCTCAAGTGCATACATGTGTGCATCTGGATTAATCTCAATAGAATATACTTTAACATTCCTGTGCTTTTTTGCTATGACTATTGCAAAAGGTGCAACACCCCCAAAAAGCACAAGGATATTCTCACCTTCTTTCACAAGGTCAGCTATCCTGCCACGCTCATGCGATAGTCTCTGAGAGAAATACACTTTAGAAATATCAAGCTTAAACATGCATCCATGCTCCCTGTGCACTGTTTCAGTCTTATTGATACCGCACACATACCGTACACCTCTTACACGGTACTTGCCGCGTACGGGCTCTTTTGCAAAAACGGCTTTTATGTTTTTGTGAACTTTGAGTATTCCATTTCCAATCCGTTTCTCCAATCCCTTATCACCTTTCCGCACTTCAATCAGTGCAATATCCCCTATTATGTCAAACGCCCTAAAACCATTAGTATCAATTATTTCCCGTAATGTTTTGGGCTGTTTTTCTTTTTTCTGAAATTTTATGTTCACAACACTAACATGAATATCCTCAAAACCCATCCGCCCTTTGACAGGAATATATACATACTTCTTGCCTTTTTTTATCACGTACTCCCTGTTTATGAGATTTTTGGCCGAGAGCAGCTTGATGACATCGTGCGCATGCTGCTTCAGCACCTTCACTCCTTTCATATCAAACCAACCCTTCAATCCTGCGACCTATCCGCCTTGCATGATCAATGCGTATGGACATATGTTCATTAAGCTCGCTCGGCCTTACAAAGAGCCAGCCATCGTATGGCACTTTCCATGCAATGTAAACAGAAAGCCCGCTCTTTTCCTCCCACTCCCTAAGCAATCCATACTGCTCTTTTCTCAATGAGAGCCGATCGCCTTTCCATGCCTTGCATTCAAACGCGTACTGCTCATGTCCCTTAAATGCAAGAAGGTCTGGTGCAGTCTTGTAAACACCAGAGCCTGCAGCACGCACTACAAGAAAACCTCTTTCAACAAGCATGTTTGCAAGCTCACGCTCTGAACGTGCCCCTTTAACATAATTTCTGGCCATGTGCATGAATTAGTGGATAAAAATAAAATAAATATGAATACATCTATGCAATTTACTTAATGTACCTATTGTCAACTTTCACTGGTACTTCAAGAACCTGTTCTGCAGAAACGATCTGATCACCTAGTATTGATAGTCTAATTTTTACTGAAGTGGTTCCACCAACCTGGGCATTGTATGGAACAAGCGCTGTAATCTCAATATTCTTTGCAATCTCATACTCCTTGCCATTTACTGTAACATTTCCAGCAGGAATTGTTATGCGCGCCCTCCTATAAACCTCTTTTGAAATGGGAGTATATTCAAACTCGTCAAGCACTTCGTCAAGCTTTTCAACCGGACCAGTGTAATCGAACACAATCTCAAGCAGTGGAGGAGAAAATGATATAGATACTGAGTTGTTTGTTGCATTTGCAACTCCATCACTCACATCATTCTCAGTGTAAGAGTAATTGCTATATATCACGATCTCATTGCCGCGCACCATTTTAACTCCTGGAAGCATTTCCTGCAAACTGGCAATTTCATAAATAGTCAACGGCCTTGAAGCATATGCAACATCATTACGCACATATCTCATGCTTATATTAGTTGCATTAATCTGCGAGAGAGATTCTTTTAGTGTGGCGTATGAATTGTTGATTGCTACACGATCATGCCAGAAGAAAAACATCCTCACATAATGATATGGGTAAAGCTCATCAACCCTTGCTTGCATCTCAGCAGTATCTGTTATTGCAAGCGGGGTAAGCTTCGCATTAACAATCTTGCCATTGGAGAACTGTGCAAGTGCATTGAATGCTAGCATACTGCCAACAGGATATGGAGAGGTCAGAGTGATCTTGCTACGGGGTATACTAGTCCTTACAATACCTTCTGGAGTTATGAAATCAAACTCCTCATTAGAGTACACATATGCTTCAAGCATTATACTTGCATTTGTGTCAAGCGATAGTAAAGTCTTTGTAAAATTGTAAACATCATCTTTATTTGAGAGAACAATTGTCGTGTACGAAGGGTTTGATGTATCAATATACTGTACCTTTCCATTAGCTGCAAGCTCCTTGACATAATTGCTTGCATCATCATTGAGAACACCTGACTTGACAACTGGGGAGTATGACTCCAGGATAAGAACTATGTTTGCACGGCCTATTGAAACATTCTGTTCGATTGAGGCCTGCCCTGATTGAGTAACTGAAGGTGGTGAGCTGTTGCTACTTCTGAACCAAATGCTCAGCGTCGATGCAATGAATACAATAGCTGTTAATATGACTATAAGCTGGATTGCCTGGCTGCGGGTTATTGAGATTGCCATCTGTTTGAATAAGTAGCAAAAGTTTAAAGTGTTTATGCTTTGAATTAAGGTAAGGTTGATGTATATGGCTATTGAAAAGGGAGATGTTGTTAAGATAGAGTATACTGCATACTCAAAGAGCACTGGGCATGTAATAGATACTACAGATGAGAAAAAGGCAAAAGAGGCTGGGATATACGACCCAAAGAAAAGGTATGGGTTTGCAGTTTTAACTGTTGGAAATAAAGAGATACTTGAAGGGGTTGATGAGGTACTGATAGGCCTTGAGGAAAATATGAGTAAGGAATTTGAAGTGCCTCCAGAGAAGGCGTTTGGTAAAAGAGATGAAGGGCTTGTAAGAATAATTCCACTAAAGCAGTTCAAGAGTGCTGGGATAGACCCTATTCCAGGGCAGGTTGTCAATATAGATGATACACCTGCAACCATACGCGCTGTCAACAGTGGGCGCGTAATAACTGATTTTAATCATCCACTTGCCGGGGTCCCACTAAAGTATGAGCTCAAAGTTGTGAAAGATGCAAAAAGTGCTGAAGATAGGGCAAGGTTGCTTGCTGAAAGGTATGATATCGCATGCACCATAAGTTCTAGGGCTGAAGGTGAGATTGAGATAGATATGGGAAGCGTAAAGTATGATGAGAAGAATGCGAGGAATACAGCTGGCATGGCCCTGATCGCAAGAGACTTGATGAAAATAAAAGGTGCAAAGAAAGTTAGTTTCAAAGGAGAATGGGTACTCGAGTAAAAATCCTATTGTAGAACGTATCGCTTCCTTGGCCTCACTTTACAACTGTCCCACCATGTTTCCTGCCAATAATTGCATTCTCAACATCCATCAAGTTGCGGCCGCTCACAAAATGCGCCTCTATACCAGAGCGTGCGAGGAGCTTACATGCAAGTATGTCAAATATGAAATTCTCTCCAGCCTTCCTCCTATCCGCAACTGAGGCCATCGAAACCAGCTCATCAACATGCATCCTGTCAATCTTTTTTGCATTGCTATCCTTCCTCGGGTCTCCCGTATATATTGCGTCCACATTACTTATGTTTACTATTCTTTTTGAGCCAACCCTCTCCGCAAGAAGCACTGCATCTGTATCCGTAGTAATACCTGGCATAGTACCTCCCATAACAACAAAATCGTTCGTCTCAAGCGCCTGTGCCGCCTCATCAAATGTTTTTGGTAATGTCTTGTAAGCCTTCCCATGTAATGCTGCAAGTATTAGGTATGCATTTTGCCAAGTACTCATTATTGCTGCCTGGTCCGCCAAAAACTCATTATTGATAATGTTTTTCATCGCACGTGCATAGACACGTGCCGCAGCACCTCCTCCTGTTACGATTGCAAACTTGAACTTAACGGAGTGTTTCATGAGGAGATTGCCCATTTTCTTTATGTATTCTACATCAGGTTCCCCTGGCACTATAAGACTCCCGCCTATCGAGAGCGTGATTATTGGTTTCATGGGTATAAATCACGCATAAAAAATAAAAGGATGCATACTAAAATAAAACTGTGGGAAAAATACGAGTGCCTGCAAAGGTAAGGAAAAGGGATGGGCGTATTGTATCTTTTGATGAAGAGAGAATATCTAATTCTATAAAAAAGGCAATGATTGCAAAGGAGATGTATGATGAGAAGCTCCTAAAGCGGATTGTGGGAGAAGTGCTTACCAAGTGCGGCAAGTTGTTTGAGAGAAAAATTCCTTCAGTGGAAGAGATACAGGATATAATAGAAGTGGAGCTGATGCGTGTTGGATTGTTTGATGTTGCAAAGGCATACATACTTTACAGGAACAAGAAAAGTGAGATACGCGAGGAGAAGAAGAAAATACTTAACAAGACAGAGCTGGATGAAGTTGACAAGAGATTCAGCATAAATGCGCTCAGGCTTCTTGCAGCACGCTACTTATTAAAGGATGAAACTGGCAAACCAATACAGACTCCAAAGGAATTGTTCCAGAGCGTGGCCGTCACGATGGCAATTCCTGAAATTTTCTACGATGAAAAAGTTTACGATAAAAGCGGAAGGAGTGCAAAGAAGAAGGCTGGAGATAAGTATAAGGATATTGAAAAGTTTGATGGAAAATTTTCAATAAACGGGTGGCCGATCAATAAATGGAATTTTGAGAGACTGATCGCCCTGTATAATGAGCTTGGGCAGGAAGGAAAGGTGAAAATCTCCATTGAAAAACTGCTTGCAATGCTAGAAAAGAAAATGTTCATGAAGGCTGAAACGGTTGCAATGGAGGCTTATGAGAAGATGGTAAGCAGGGATTTCCTGCCAAACACGCCTACCCTTGTAAATTCAGGCAGAAAACTCGGTATGCTGTCCGCATGTTTCACGCTTGATGTTGAGGATGACATGGAATCAATAATGAAACTTGCAAGGGACTGTGCAATGATACACAAGAGCGGTGGAGGGACGGGTGTCAATTTCTCAAAAATACGGCCAGAGGGTGATATTGTAGCATCTACAACAGGTGTTGCAAGCGGTCCAGTAAGTTTTATGAAGCTCATTGATTCAGTGTCAGATGTCATAAAGCAAGGTGGGGTAAGGCGCGCGGCAAATATGGGGATACTTGAGATATGGCACCCGGACATAGAGAAGTTCATAAGTGCAAAGAAGAAGGAGGGATTTCTTGAGAACTTCAACATATCTGTTGGAGTAAACGGGGATTTCTGGAAATATTTTGAGAAAAATGAAGAGTATCCGCTTGTGCACCCAACAACTGGGAAAACAGTAAGAAAAGTTAATCCAAGGGCATTGTTCAGGATGATTGCAGAGAATGCATGGGAGACTGCTGACCCTGGGATACTATTCTTTGACAACATTAACAGGAGGAACATAATGAGAAGGACCCTGGGAGAGATAAAAGTGACTAATCCTTGTGGGGAAGAGCCATTGTACCCTTACGAATCTTGTAATCTGGCAAGCATAAACCTTGAGAATTTTGTTATCAGTGATGGAAGTGGTAAACCATCATTTGACTGGGAAAGGTTTCATAAGACTGTGAGGTTTGTTGTACGCGTGCTTGACAATATAATAAGCGTGAACAAGTACCCACTCAGTGAAATCGAGAAAAAAACAAAAAAGACAAGAAGGATAGGTGTTGGTGTTATGGGGCTTGCCCATGCACTCATAAAGCTTGGAATAAGGTACAATAGTGAAGATGGGTTTGAGTTTATGAAAAAAGTTTCAGAGCACCTCACATACTATGCATATGAGGAGTCCTGCAGCTTGGCTGAGGCACGCGGTCCGTTTCCACTCTATGAAAAGACAGATTATGTTAATGGGGATATGCCAATAGAGGGATATTACCATAAAGAGGAATGGACATGTGACTGGAATGCGCTTGTTAGCAAAATAAAGAAGAATGGACTTAGAAATGCCATGGTTACAACAGCACCACCAACAGGATCAATAGGAATGATTGCAGACACAAGCACAGGAATCGAGCCTGTTTATTCGCTTGCATTTGAAAAGAGGGTTACTGTTGGTTCATTCTACTATACTAATGAGTTGCTTGAAAAAGAGCTTGAGAGAAGAGGAATTAATTCAATTGAGCTTGTGAAGCAGATAATGGAAAACTATGGAAGTGTACAGGGAATAGAACAAATACCTGATGACATAAGATATGTATTTGTCACATCCATGGACGTGCACTGGATAGATCATTTGGTTGCACAGGCCGTTATGCAGATGTGGATAACGGATAGCATAAGCAAAACCATAAACATGCCTGCCGATGTGAAGATAGAAGATGTTGAGCAAGCATACCTTCTTGCACACGAGCTTTTATGTAAAGGAATAACAATATATAAGAATGAGTCAAAGAAGGGTCAGGTGCTCATATCCACAGGAAAGGTGAAGAAAAAAATCGAATTACTACCTGTAAGCAAATATTCGCTTGCAATGATATCTAGTATAATTGAGAAAAATGAGTATGTGAAGGAATACATAAACATCAAGAATATTCCTAAAGAACCAGAAGCTAATATGGCACAGAAAAATGGTATCATTATTAAAGATGGTATGTGCCCAGAATGCTATGGCCAGAACATACACTTCGAGTCTGGTTGTGCAAGCTGCAAAGATTGTGGCTGGAGCATTTGCCTGATAAGCTAATACTGGAAACTTACTTACATAACCGCAATATATACATATAATGTAGCTTTTTCTGGTGGTTAAAATGAAGTTTGGAGTGAGCGGACTAAAAATAGCAGATCTTGAGAGAATTGCACACAAAATGGATATTGCATTTGAGAGAAAGAATTCAGTAATTGCAATTGTTTAATTTTTTACTTTTACTTAAGAATAAACAAATATGCCAAATGCTCTTGTGCACACTCTCTTTGGTGCGCTTGCTGCAATCATAATAGTATCTTACATAAACACATCAATTGAAACTAGCATTACTGCGGGGCTAATAGTCCTGGGATCCTCACTACTCCCTGATGTTGACCACAAAGATGCAACTGCAAGAAAGGCTTACAGGACAATAGGGATGGTAGTGATTGCAATTCTACTCTTTGTAGTGGCATTTACTGTACTTAATATAGAGCTCATATACTCGATCATTATTTCAGCACTGCTCTCAACATTGCTCATAAAGTTCAGTGAGATGCTCATCCCAAAGCATCGCGGAATAATGCATACATTTCAGTTTGCAATTGTCCTGTCCAGTGTTCTGTTTCTTCTACTAATATCTATGGGTATAAAAGATGCTTTGTTATATTCAATATGCTGTTTTGTTGGATATGCATCACATCTCCTTATTGATATGCTACGTGTGTAATTTATTCATATCAAGTGTTCGCTTTTGATGTTTGCCTAACTAACATAATAGTAATAGTTGCCCGCTTGTCTTTGCTCCCGGTCCAGCACTGAGCCTTTCTTATTTATCTTAGGTCGTAATGTGTCCTTGTCCCTTCTCAGGGTTATGTCAATGTCTTTTAAGAATGCATTCATCGCAGCAACCTTATCTTCAGGACTGTTTGCATGCCCTTCAACTGATGATGTTCCAGCAAACCTAATTATACGGCTTGCAATAGAATCGATGAACACAATGTCATGGTCAACAACAAAGCACACTTTCTCCTTGTTCATTATATCCCGTGTTATTATTGTTGACAAGCGCATCCTTTGCTCAATATCCAGAAATGCAGATGGTTCATCAAGGAGGTATATATCAACATCTTTTGACAACGCACATGCAATTGCCAATCTTTGTATTTCACCACCACTCAAATGTGCCACTTTCTTGTGTAATAGCCCATCAAGCTCAAATTCTTTTATGTACTCTTGCCCAACTTTCTCAATTGTAATATACTCATCAACCTTTCCATCAAAATCAATCTTTATATACTGGGGTTTGTAAGATATTGTCATCTCAGGGATTTTCGCATCATTATCTGGCTTTTCAACACCTGCCATCAGTTTGATGAATGTTGACTTACCTATTGCGTTTGGGCCAACTATGCCTACCACTTCACCTTTCCTCACATTTCCTGCATCTGCATGAAGCATAAACCTCCCATAATTCTTCTCCATACTAGGATAACTGAAAAATATCTGTTTCCCAGATTCGGCTGCAGAGTATAATTCAAACCTGAGCGAAGTTTCTCTGAACCTAACATTTTCCTCTCTCAAATACCCATCCATAAACTCATTTATACCGGTACGCGCTCCTTTTATACCACTAACAACACCATATGCTCCAGGAACACCATACAGCACATAGACATATTCTGCAAGATAGTCAAGCAGTGCAAGATCATGTTCAACTACGATCACCTGCTTTCCGAACTCTTCAGCAAGCCTTGAAATCTCGCGCGCCACACGAACCCTTTCGTATATATCCAGATATGATGATGGCTCATCAAAAAAATATACGTCAGCTTCCTTGGATATTGCAATGGCAACCGCAGTTTTCTGAAGTTCTCCACCACTCAAGCTCAAGATTGTTGAATCCAAGAACTTTCCCATGCCAAGATTCTTGATAATTTCTGCAGAAACTTTACGCTCATCAAACCTGTTTATTACATCACCCACCAGTTCATTGGGGGCTGCCTTTCGCAGCAGTTCAACATTCTGTACCTTATAACTCATTCTCTGTCCGCTCATAAGTCTTTCGAAATAGCTCATAAGCACTTTATTCTTTGTCCTTGTAAGTATGCTTTGATAAGATGGCTCTGAAAGAAGGTCAAACATGTTAGGTATAATCTTGCCTGAAAGTATGTCAAGAAGAGTTGTCTTGCCAATACCATTCCTGCCAACCAGTGCCGTAACACTGCCTGCCTTAGGCACAGCAAAATTGTAAATCCTGAACATGTTAACCCCATACTGGTGCAAAGGTTCTCCCGCCTCTCCTACAAGATTTATCACCTTGATTGCATTCGTGGGGCACTTCTTTGGGCACAGGCCACAGCCGGTACAGAGGTTTTCATCTATGACCGGCCAGCCTTCTTCATTCACAATGATTGCATCTATACCCATGCGTACAGGTGGGCATATCTGCCTGCACAGGTAACCGCATTTTTCACGTATACACTTATTCCTATCAATTACTGCTATCCGTTTCATCGCTTTTATTTTCAATAAATACTAATAATAACTTTGCACAAAATATGAGATGATGCGTGCAAAGATAAACAGGAAAGATGGTATAGTGTCAGTTGTCCCTGAGACGTTCGAAGATGTGTGGAATGTTTACAAACTCATAACAAAAGGTGCAACCGTAAGTGCTAGGACTAATAGAAAGTATAAGCCGCCTGGAAGCAATAGGGAAGAAAGGATTAGTATATATGTTATACTTGAGGCGGAGAAAGTGGATTTGAGCAAGTATTCAAACAGTATAAGAGTAACTGGTAAAATAGTTGAGGCACGCCCAGAGTATGTTGCACCCATAGGTGCATACCATACGATTGATGTAGGTATAGGGGATGAAGTTAGCATAAGAAAGGAGTGGAAAGATTATGAGATCGAGGCATTGGAAAATGCAATAAAAGCAAGCAGAAGAAGTATTCTCAACATAATTGTTATGGATGATGAGAAAGCAACATTTGCCTCAATAAGAATGTATGGTGTTGAGTTTGGAATTGAGATTGAGAATACTGGTAAAAAGGTTGACAAGAATATACCAACTGACAGGTATTTCCATGAAGTGCTCAACGAAATGAAAAGAATCGATGGAAAGATAATCTTGGGCGGGCCTGGGTTTACAAAAGAGAACTTCTACAACTTTGCAAGAAAAGAATCTCCAGACACTGCTAAAAGGATACTGCTTGTAAGTGCATCAAACGCGGAGAAGAGCGGAGTGTATGAGGTGATAAGGAGCGATGAGATAAGAGACATCATGGAAGAAGAGCAGGTGCGCGCTGCAGTAAGGGATATTGAAACGTTCCTTAAAAGCATTGGTAAGGAAGATGGATTGAGCGCGTATGGGAAAAAAGAGGTTGAGAAATGCAGTGAGATGGGTGCCATAGAAAAACTTATCATAGTGGATTCTCTGGTAAGGTCTGATGAGTCTTATGAAATGCTAATAGATAATGTAAAAAGCAAGGGTGGTAGTGTGTTAATAGTTCCAGAAGAAAGTCAAGTTGCACTCCAGTTAAATGCATTTGGTGGTGTGGTTGCACTCCTAAGATTCAAGGTAAGGTGAACTTAAAATGAGAGTACATTTTATGATAAATGGGTTTGGGCTTGGGCATGTTTACAGGTCTCTTCCAATCGTAGACCAACTTAAAAACAATTGTGAGGTCAGCATCTCATCGTTCGGAAGGCCTTATGAAGTTATTATTGAGGAGGGGTATGAAAATGTATATACGCTTCCAGAAATAGGAGAGATATTTACAACCAAGGATAGTGTTAATATAAGTAAAAGCTTGTGGCAAAACATAAAACGGTTTCATCCGCTGGCAATAAAGAAAATAACTGATATAATACTTGCAACAAAACCAGATGTGCTGGTCGTTGATGGATATATTCTTGGGCTTTTTGTAGGCCGCATGTTAAGAAAAAGGGTGATTAACATTGCAAACTGCACAAACCTTTGGTATGTGTTCCCAAAAACTAACGAGTACATAGAAAAGGGGGCAAATTTCCTGTCAAGAACCGCGGTAGAGTTATCAAACATGGTACTAATACCAGATTTTAGCCCGCCATTTACTGTATCTGCCCATAACTTGCTTTATTTTAGTCCAACAAAATTCACACACGTTGGCCCAACTGCTCTGCTCACTCCAGCAAAAAAGAAGGATATGATTTTCATAAGCATGGGTGGCAGCAGTGTTAAGAATACTGTAAGAAGCGATAGATTGCAGAAATGGGTTAACAAAATCGGATATGACGCTGTGGTTGGTGATGGCCAACTCTGCAGAAAAGATGCTGAAAAAGCAATATCGAGATCTCGCGCAATCATAACACATGGTGGGCACACTACGATAATGTCATCCATAAGTGCAGGAACGCCTGTAATATGTATACCTACAAAAAATTATACTGAGCGTATTAACAATGCAAAAGGTGTTGAAAGAATAGGTGCTGGGATTATGCTTGACCCAAGGTGGATATGCCAAGAGAATGTTGAAATGGGCATAGAGATTGCTCTGAGCACATTTATCAAAGAAAGGGTTGCGCTCTTATCAAGAATAGCACACAAAAGTATGGGTAATAAAAAAGCAGCCTCGCTTATTGTTTCCGATTAATGAATGCAAGAAATATCAATGCACACAGTGAGAAAATGCCTGCAAGGGTAAAAGCATAACCTGGGGAAATCTCCCAAAGGCCTCCTGCTATTATGCTTGCAGGAAGTGCCATTATGCCAATAGATGCTTGAAACACTCCTGCCGAAACACCTTTAGTATCCTTGCTAGAGAGGTCATATACATATGCTTTATGGATTGTTTCAACTATTCCCACAGATATACCATACAAAACAAACAATACTGTAAGTGAGAAAATATCATGTGCATATATCATGCCAAACATGACAAATGAAAACATGAAATAACCCAAAGCCAGGGTCTTTTTCTTGCCGATTATGTCAGCAAACGTTCCCAAAGGGTATGCGGAGAGTGCATAAAATAAGTTATACAACAGGTACAAGAGCACAGGATAAATAAGACTTCCGGTTTCGACCTGCGCTTTCATAATAAAAAACATATAACTGAAATTTGCTAAGGTAAACACTGATGCCACCAATATAAGCATTTTTGCCTCTTTCGGAATATTCTTTATTGAAAAAAACATCCCTCTTGTGACCTTGTCGTATTTTTCCTCCCTAACAAACAAGAGTGGGATAAGTGAAAGAAGGCCTATAAACCCTGCAAGCAGTATTATTGAAAACAGTTCAAAGCCAAAGTAGTAAAAGAGTAGTATTATGAGAATTGTACCAATAAATGCACCTGCAGTATCGAGCGAGCGTTGTATCCCAAACCCTTCCCCTGTTCTTTCCGGCATAAGACTTCCTATAAGTGCATCACGAGGAGCATCTCTCACTCCCTTTCCAATCCTCTCAAGCGATGAAAATATGATGGCAAACAGCCATGTTGGAGAAAATGCAAGCAGCACTTTGAATACTGAAGATATGAAATAACCAGTATAAATGAAAGGCATTCTCTTGCCAATCCTGTCAGAAAGATATCCAGAGAACACTTTTAGCAAGCTTGATAAAGAATCCCTCACGCCACCAACAAGGCCTATGAATACTGGAGTAATACCAAATGATGCAAGAAAAAATGGCAATATAGGAAGAATCATCTCACTGCTTACATCATTTATAAAACTTGTAATGCTAAGGAGTATAACGCTTTTTTTGCCATCGCTTTTTTTACCTATCTTATCGGAACTCATAAGGTAATATAATACAAAAACTATTTATACATATCAATCAAAATTATAATGAGCGGCAGGCGTGCAGCTGACGGTGCACCTCTCCTTGAGAGAAGAAAGAAGTTTGCACTAAGAGAAGAGGTTCTTTTGATACAGCTCTTCTCAAAAAGAAGAGGTTCTTTTGGTGCAACTCTTCTAAAAAAAGAAGTTTGCACTAAGAGAAGAGGTTCTTTTGATGCAGCTCTTCTCAAAAAGAAGAGGTTCTTTTCGGTGCAACTCTTCTCAAAAAGAAGAGGTTCTTTCTTTTGGTGCAGCTCTTCTTAAAAAAGAAGAGGTTCTTTTCGGTGCAACTCTTCTCAAAAAGAAGAGGTTCTTTCTTTTGGTGCAGCTTTTCTTTCTTCCCAAGAAAGAAAAGGTGCGCTGAGGAAGTTCTGCCCACGCTGAGCCTATATTCCTGTAATAGGAGAGGACGGAACAGAAACGATACCGGCCTTGCTAAAAGGAATGAAGAAAACTGACATCTGCATGCGCTGGATGAAACGGCCATCCTTATAGGCAATGAACGTGCAAGCCATTATGGCGCTAAGACAAATGCTGCTGAAAACAGAAGGCAGACTACTGCTTGCCGCTCCTCTGATCATCATATAATTATTTTACCTTTTCAATCATCTTTATTGCTTCTATTACTACTGATATGCCAGAACCACTGGCCCCGTGATCGAATGGAGGCACTGGTTTTGATCTATGTGCCGTACCTGCAATATCAAGGTGCACCCATTTTGCTTTTGAAACAAAGTTTGATATAAACGCTGCACCGGTTATTGTACCTGCCTCGCCAGTATCTGATATATTCTTTATATCTGCAACCTTACTCTTCATCATATCTTTGTACTCATCCCAAAGTGGTAACTGCCACAGTTCATCAAAGCTCGCGTTGCTTGCTTCCTTAAAGGTATTTGCAAACGAGTCATCGTTTGAAAGCATACCCATTGCATAAACACCTAGGGCAACAATGCATGCACCTGTCAACGTTGCAAGATCTATTATGTAATCTGGCTTATACTTATCCTCCGCATACGCAATCGCATCTGCAAGTATGAGCCTTCCTTCAGCATCAGTGTTAAGTATCTCGATAGTCTTTCCATTGTATGCTTTTACAATATCTCCAGGACGTGTTGCAGAACCGCTTGGCATGTTATCTGTGCACGGAAGCACCCCTACTACATTAACGTTTGGTCTGAGTTTTGATACTGCGCGCATTATTCCAAGAACTGCACATGCACCGCTCTTATCAAACTTCATTTCATCCATACCCTTACTGGGCTTTAGTGAGATACCACCACTATCAAATGTAATTCCTTTTCCAACCACAACAATTGTTTTCTTTGCGTTCTTTGCAGAGTATTCAAGTATTGGCATCACCGGCTCGCGTGCGCTTCCAGCTGCAACTGCAAGCAATGCGTTCATCCCTTTCTTTTCCATATCTTTCTTTGTTAAGACTGAGCATTTCAATAAACATTCCTTGGCAAGCTTTCTTGCCTCTTCTGCCATGTATTGCGGGGAGGCCACATTTGCAGGGGTATTACAAATAGTACGTGCATAATTTATCGATTCAGATACTTCAACAACCTCGCGCATAGCCTGATTAAACTTCTCATCAATAATCAGTTGAACTTGTTCCAACTTTCCTTTTTCCTTCTTCTCCTCTTTTGATCTAAACTTATCAAACTCATACTCGGTCATGTATGCGGAGTAAACGGCATTCTTAGTAATAATCTCATCAAACTGCTTTAACATCAAGGCAACCGTGGCAATCCGAAGCGCCTTCACAAACCCGAGCGCGGAAAAGATTGCTTTTCTTATAAAACGCGGTTTAAAATTGCCTTTTTCACCTAGACCAACTAAAATAAGCCCATCGTTAACTATAAAATATTCTCCAAGGGATGCCCCAAAACCCTTTGCTGTTGCATTCTCAGAATACTTTTTCAGACTGCCTTCCAAGACTGGCTTTTTATCCTTAGAATAACAAAACTCCACATATGTAGGTGTACCCATTGGGTTATTGAGCAATTTTATATTTGTCATGAAACAACACCTCATCTCTTATATATAAACAAAATTAATATTAACATGATAAGAATTGGAACGGCTGCGCACACCGTTTTGTTTCCTACTTCTCCGGAATAAAAGCGCTCAGTATGAACTCGCTCATACCCTGCAAGATCAACCCATTTGACAGTTATCTCGTGAAACCCGGCCGTGAAATTTCTCTGTACATGAGGGTCCACCCTTTCTCCATCAACATAAAACTCGTATGATGCATACGGTCCATTGACGTCAAAAACATATGAAGTTTCGTTTTCATATTTATCGATTGTTATTTCTGGTTTAAAAACTGAATAGTAAACCTCTTCTTTATATTCATCAAATCCAGTGTCCAATATTGCAAGAACCTTATGTTTGCCAACACTGCCAGGGTCAAAGCTATAATTTAGCGAGTATATTTTGTCATTTGATTTCTCAGAATACAAAAGCTTATCATCAACATACAACTTAAAGAAGTAAGGATCATCACTGTTTACATCAAAAGAGATATCTAAGGTTACATTCCTATCTGTAGGTACTGCGCTTGTTATGTGAAAATCCCTTAATATGTAAGAATGCTGATCATTAGTTGAAGACTGCTCAAGCAAGATGGATTGTGCATAACCATCTGTGTAAATTACAACATACTTGCTGATCCCATCAAAAGATGTGTCAAAAAATACCTCTTTACCTGCTGGAACATATGCAGTAGACGTGCCCTTATCATCAACAAATGTTATGTCAGCACTATAAAATGAATCTACACGTACCGTAGCGTTCCTGTCCCCATGCCTTGCAACAAATGCATTAAACACCTTTGTATACTTCCCAGCCTTGCTGTTTACTGCTATGTGCACGACATCACTCCCGAAACTATGCGCTATCGAGACAGGACAAACATAAGAGTACCTTGGGTCAAGATATGGGGAGACCTCATAGGGGATTATTATATTGTTTCTTCCAGGATGAAGAAGCACTGCAAACTTTTCGCGCTTGACCTTCATCATTGGCAATCCTTCAGAGAGGCATGGTGCCACCATAATGTTCATGATTCTGTAATCTTCGCTGTCCAGATTCAATACAATTGCACCTTCATCTCCAATCCCAACATCTTCCGGTGCAAGCAAAATGCTATACTCCGGTATGTCCAAGGAATAGCCAAAAACAGTTATGTCAGAAGATGTCCCTCCAAACTCTTCTTTGCTTTTCCACTGCAGCACTCCATCTTTGTCAGTGACCTGTGTGTTTGCAGGCTCTACAACCTCTGTATCTTCACTAAAATATATTGGGATATGCGTTGCATCTATATACCCAACCTCAAGCCATGTGGGGTCAACCCCTATCCATTCACCTAAGTATACCTCTGCCCAGGAATGTAGCTGCCATCCATAATCTGGGGAGTAAGCGTACCCCATGACTGCACGTGTTGGGTACCCAAGCGAACGGGATAACGCAATGAATAAGTTTGTATATTCTGTGCATACGCCATGTGGGTCATTGTACACAGATACTGAATCCCTGTTTTTTCCAACATCTTGTATAGTATACTTGACATAATCGTTTACCCATATGGCAAGTGCGGCGATCCTATCAATGTCAGTTTTATGACTGGAAGTTATATTTCTTGCCTCCTGTCTTATAGCATCATTAATGATTATGTGCTTTGTTTCAGAAAGATACTTATTCATCTCACTGCCAAATGAATATGTCTCATTAATATAATACACCTTGTTTGCACAAGTGGATACATTCCCTGCAATATTGAAATTGAACACTTTCTCATAACCTGGATGCATGATACGTACCCATCTGTTCCCATCTGAGTCAGAGAATTCTTCAGCATCAGTAATGTTAAGTGATACTTCCTGGTTCTTTGAATGTTGTGGTACAAGCAACTCAACTATTATGTTATGCATCTCACCAGCAGAAACTGTTAATGTACCTTCCCTTGAGAAAGATGTATTGATGCAAGAGATCTGCGTTGGCAGAACATTTTGTGGGATGTATGGAAAAACCAAAGAAAATAGGAGAAACGCCATGAAAAATACCTTAAAAATATTCATACTAACACCTACAATTTCTTCAGTAATAGCACCCCATCCCTAACAATAATATTATGGTCTGCCGCAAGCTGTAGATTATCTACCTTATCAATGTCATACCACAATACTTCTACTGAATCCGTGGCTGGATGTGCCATCCCACCAATATACTCACACAAGTATGCTACACTCACAATCTTGCGTGGGTCCCTCCTAGGGTCTGAATATACACCTATTATTTTCTTTGGCCTGACATTTAGCCCAGTCTCTTCATAAGTTTCCCTTACAACACACTCCTCCAAAGTCTCATCATCTTCAAGGTACCCTCCCGGGAGTGCAAACATGCCCTTGAACGGATCATTTTTGCGTATTATCAAAAGTAATTTGTTCTCACGTACTACAAATGCATCTGCCGCAACACTTCTCACATAAGAGATTACTCGTATTTTATTATAAAAGTTATCTATGTCTTTTTGATAAAAGCAATCTCATCATCATCAAATTCAAAATAATCAAGAGGCATTCCTTTCTTTGCCATCTCCCTGAGCAGTGGGAGGTAGCTTTCAGCATCGGAAGCTGACGTATGGCATTTGCGCAAAACCTTTCTTACAATAGATTTTCTTAACTGCCTCTTCTCAGAGCTCATACTCATACTTTTTAAGTAACTCGGGAATTCGTACTTTACAAATTTATGGTATTTTTTTTCTTTTGATAATGAAACCCCTGCAAGCATTATGGCATTGCTATACTTGAGAAGCTTCCATGCCTGTCTTCTGATTATCCTCCCATCAAAAACATCTGCACGTGACAAGTAATCGTATGCGCGTGCAACCTCCTCAGCAGATTCATACTCATTTGCTATATTATGTTCTATCCAAAGCTTTATCATATCATGATCAAGAGATGAATCTTCAAATGAGGAAACTGCATTCTGGTAATCTTCTGCCTTGAATAAATCCTTCATGCACTCAAACACCAGCCTTTCCCTGTTCCTCTCCATGATAGATTGACCTACCTGAAGGTCTATTATTGCAGAGCGCAGATCCCCGTTGCTGGCATCTGCAATGCGCTCAAGCACTTCATCGCTCAGCTTTATACCTTCCTTATGTGCAATCTCTCGTATTGTCAATAATACCGTCCTCTTGTTAATCCTCTTCATCTCAACAAAATCGCAGCCTCCGCGTAAAGGTGTAAGCTTTCTATCCCATGCATCATTCGCAGTAAGTATAATCGGCTGGCTAGAGCTCCTAATCATTGAGACAATTGCTGAAATGCCTCCCCTATCAGCAGTGCCCTCTAGTCCATCAACCTCATCAATCAGTATAAGTTTTCTCCTCGAGAATAATCCTGCTGAGCCGCTTGCTGCTCCAATTATCCTTTCAACATTATTTTTGTTTCGCGTGTCAGAGGCATTAAACTCTATGAGTTCCCATCCCATCTCGTGAGCAACCGCATACGCAAGTGCAGTCTTCCCAATACCAGGCGGGCCATATAAGAATATAGGTTTCTGTATCTTGCCATTCTCAAAAAGCAGTGCCCATTTCTTAACTTTTTCAACTGCTTCTGGGTTTCCGGCAAATTCTTTCAAGCTCTTTGGGGCATATTTCTGGTACAAGTGCATACAATTAATATGCAACTAAACTTTATATCTAACCATGGCAAACAGATTTAAAAGCCGTACTGCGGTAACTGGAAGAATAGGTGAAACTATGTATAGAGCAACTGCAGAAGCAACTGCAAATATTGCACTTGTAAAATATTGGGGGAAAAGAGATGAGAAACTGATTCTTCCAAAAGAAGGAAGTATTTCTGCAACGATGGATGAACAGCTGAAAACAAGGACGACAGTCATGTTCTCAGATAAGTTCTTAAAAGATGAACTTATTCTTAATGGGAAGAAGATGGAAGGAAAAGACACAGAAGAGCGACTTCAGCAACTGGATGTGGTCCGAAAAAAAGCTGGAACGAACCTTAAGGCAAAAATTGTATCTCTCAATTGTTTCCCAACAGCAGCCGGTTTTGCATCTTCAGCAGCCGGCCTTGCCGCACTTGCAGTTGCGGCAGTAGCCGCACTTGATCTGAAAGTTGATAGTAAGGAACTTTCAATTCTTTCAAGATTGGGATCTGGTTCTGCCTGCAGATCAGTTCTGGGAGGTTTTGTAGAATGGAAAAAAGGGTGTAAGGCAGATGGAAGTGATAGTTATGCTGTTCAAATAGCACAATCATCGCACTGGCCAGAATTTAGGAATGTTATTGCTATTGTTGAATCTGGTAAGAAAAAAGTTAGTTCAAGAGCTGGAATGAAACAAACAGTTGCAACAAGTCTATTATACCCCGCAAGACTAAATTATCTACCAAAATTAATTGAAAATGTAAAAGCAGCAATATTAAACAAGGATCTTCCAAAGCTTCTTGAAATGGTTATGAGGGATAGCAATAATATGCATGCAACAATGCTTGATACATGGCCACCAATTATGTACCTTAACGATGTTTCAAAAGAAATAATTTATGCAATACATGATTACAATACTTCGGCTGGAGAAATAAAGGCTGGGTACACATTTGATGCAGGTCCAAACGCACACATATTTACAATTGAAAAATATGTTCCTGAAATCAAGAAAATCCTTGAAGAAATTGAAGGAGTTCAAAAGATAATGGTTTGTAAAATCGGAAACGGTCCAAAAATACTCACAGCTGAAAGGGATCATCTTATCGATGAGAATGGAAACGTAAAAAAGCATTTCTTTGATGAAACTTCTGGAAAACTGATTGTGGAATAATGTGATTATATGAATATAAAAGCAGTGCTTTTTGATTTGAGTGGAACTCTAATATGAGTTTAGATTTGAAAAAGTGATATGATGAAAATTTCAATTGCATCCGCACCAGGGAAGATTCTTTGGATAGGCGGGTATTCGGTCCTAGAGAGACCAAATGTGAGTTTTGTCACAGGTGTTAACAAAAGAGTTTATGCAAGAGTTGAAACATCAAAAGAAAACAAAATTGTATTTGATCTTCCTCAATTCAGATTGAAGCTTGAAGGAAGAATTGATAATGAAAAGATTGTTTTTGACAAGCAACTCAGTGAGCAAGAAGCAAGCGTCATCAAATTTGTGAAGATAGCTACTGAAACATGCATAAAATATTTGAAGGGAAAAGGAAAAAGAATTATAGGTTTCAAACTTACAACAATTAGTGATCCAGCATTTTCGGTTGAAGGATCAAAAGCAGGACTCGGAAGCTCTGCAGCAGTGACAACTGCAACGGTTGGAGCAATCCTTCAAGCATATGGTTTCAAGATTGACAAAAGCAGAGAACTGATTCATAAAATTGCGCAGTTTGCTCATTCAAAGGCGCAAGGTAAGGTAGGTAGTGGATTTGATGTTGCTGCAAGTACATATGGCGGCCACTCTTACGTAAGATACAGTCCTTCGATAATCAATGACGTGTCTGATGACCCAACAATCGAACAAGTTGTCTCTGTCATTGATAAAAAGTGGGATTATTTAGTTCAACAACTTGAACTTCCACCTAAATTTGTTCCGGTGATTGGTAATTTTATTGGAGAGTCAGCGTCAACTTCTGCGATGGTGAAACAGGTTAATGCTTTCAAAGAAGCTCAACCAGAACAGTACAAGCAACTAATGATAGAACTAAATGGAGCAAATCAGCTGGCAATAGCAGCGCTTTCCGAGATAAACAAGCTTTCAAAACAAAATCCTGAAAAATATGGGCTTGTACTAAAGGTAGCTTCAAAGAAAAGGAAATCCAGATTAACTGAAGGATTAAAGAATGACCTTAAAGTATTCAACGATTTCAGAGAAGCGTTTGACAAGGGAAGGTTATTGACAAAGAAACTTGGTGAACTTAGCGGAGCGCCAATCGAACCAAGCGAATATTCGGAATTAATTGAAGATACAAAGAAGAATGGAGCATTCGTAGCAAAGCTTCCTGGGGCAGGAGGAGGAGATGCAATCGCTGCGATTTGCCTAAGTAAAAGGTCAAAAAAGAAAGTTGAGGATTTTTGGAGAAGTTATCAGAAGAAAAAGATTAATCCATTAAATTTAAGTATAAGCAACGAAGGTGTTAGAAAAGAGAATAAAAAAACATTCAAAAAAATGATCAATCTGATTTCGATTCAATAACAGGAATGCAATAGTTTTTTCCCAAAAGTTGCAGCCTTATAACATCTCAACAAACAGTGCGGTCGAATGTGGTGATTGTAATAGTACTTGTAAATGCAGTTACATCTTGCCATTCTCAAAAAGCAGTGCATACAATTAATATGCAACTAAACTTTATATCTAACCATGATCTCGATGAGAAGCTTTTCTGCCATCTCGCGATTCAACAAGTAAAGTCTTTTGAAATCATCTTCACTACCCCTGTCCAGTGCAAGATCGAGAATTACCTTCAGTTCCCAGTAATAAGGGTCAAGGCTTGATTTTGGGATCTGATCTAGAATTTCATATGCCTTCCTGAGATCATCTTTCTGAATGTACACTAACGAGAGAAAAAAGCGTGCCCGATTTCTATCATTTTCGTTCTTAGCATAGGAAACTGCTTTGGTTGCGTGCGATTCCGCATCATCGTACATATCATTCCAGAAGTATGCCTTGGATAGAATAAAGGCAGAAAGAAAAGAGGATGGATAGTTCTTGGCCATTTCTAATGCTAATCTCAGCGCATCTGCATAATTTCTGCTATTTACATATGTAAGCACTTGTTTTGCATACGCCCTCTCACTAAGCATAACTTTTATTATTATTATTGCAATCTATATATAACTGTATGGGAACTGGAGAGAGTGAACTTGTAAAAAAAGAGATGGAGCCTGTAAAAAAACTGGGTGTGGAATTTCTAATTATGCAAAAGGCTCCTAAATATGGTATTGAATATGAAACCCCAGAATATAAGAGAATAAGGGATAAGGCGTTCAAAATGATCGAAAAAAACAAGAGTATTGATTATATTATGAAGAAAGTAAAAGAGGAGATGTTTAGTGTCCTTATAGATAAGGATCCTGTGCGCGCAATCAAGATCGAAACTGAGTTTTACAAACAAAAGGGAAAAGTAATTGATGAGGAAACAATAAAGGAATGTGAGAAAATTGCAAAATATAATGGATATGCCAAAGCATCTGAATATTTAAAAAATGCTGTGGGTCCTGCTATGAAAAAACCGGAATTTGCGCTTAGCGAGAGTGCTGTTGAAATCGGTTATGAACTCAGAAAGCAGTTTAACATAAATAAAATGACCATAAATATCAATGGGGAAGAGACCACTTTAGAAAAGGCAATCAATAGTGCTAATAGTAAATCAGAAAAGGAAAAAGAGGAATATGTACGCAAGATCATAGATGCTGTCATGGAGGAATGGAGGATCAAGAAAAAGGAAGAAAAGGAAAAAGATGCCAAAAACAGTGCCGAAAACAGTTTTGGGTTGAGCTACGATGCATTTTCTTCACAGGCAGATGTAGAATCAATAGCTGAGAAACGTTCAATAAACTGTTTTTCTGGGAGTGTTGCTGCCGCAGCATTGGCTGCCTCAATACTAAAGGACACTGGAACCAGAGGGAGTGTATCAATAACAGAAGTTGCTGCAATAGATTCTATGGAAATATCCCATGCTGTAGCAATTGTTAAAATTGGTAAGAAGAGTTACTTGTATGATACAACAAAAATAGACAAAGAAGGAAAGGGCCATGCTGAAGTAGAAAGTCCAACAATTGCTAAGAAGCAAAATTTAACATACTATTTGGGAAGTAATATGGGATTTGATGATGCTGTAAAGGCATGCAAAGCGCAACAGAAGTTATTTGATGGACAGGAATTAAAAATAGAAGAATTCGAAAATTTGCCGCCAGCATATCAGAAATATGTTATAGAGTATGATAAAAAGTATATAGAATTTGTAAAAAAAAGCAAAAGCCTTAACCTAAATAATCTAGATCCCATTGTGAGAATGCACATTGCTACCAAATTATTTGAGAGCACATACAATGAAGAGGGAGTATATACGGATTTGGATGAAGCAGTTAAATATGCAAAGATGATTGCTGAGTCAGTTAAAGAAATCTCAAATAAAAGGATGGCTAATAGCATGAAAATATCTAAATTTTATCAGCAGTACGCGCGCGCACTTGAATTATTGGTTGATAAGGGATATAAAGAGCATGCTATAATAATTTATAATGTGATACGTGCTGGAGCTATTTGTAGAGGCATTTGGGGAGAAACTAAGCAGAAAACTATACAAGACCTGACAGCTATCTCTAAGGCTTTTCTGAAAATAAATAGGGAAAAGAAGGATTGGTTGAAAAATGAAAGACCGGAATGGGTGATAGATGATATTATTCTTGCCTTTAAACTTGGTGCTTTTCCATATCATATTGATCCCTTAACTAATGATATGATACTTAGTGCTATTAATAAGGATGATAGGAAATCAATAACTAAAATCGCTGAAGAAAAGCTAAAGAAAATAGATATTGATCCAGAAAAATATAGAGAATACTCCAAAACGACATATTATGAGGAACAGTATGAGTTCCTGGAAAAGTTGTCTGATTACTTCGCTGATTACTTCGCAGGAAAAAAAGCTAAGCCTCCAGAACTATACTCTAAACTGAAGTACTCAGGGAACTGAGCCCACAACTGCTATCAGCGTCTTAATGCACTCAATATGCCTTTTTCTCATGTATTCATCATATGATCCTTCGTTGAAGCGCTCTATAGGGCTTTTACTGCCAAACTTATCTTGTAAAAGATAGTCTAAAATGAAATCCGCGACTATGCTATATTGTGAGTTGTTCTCCTTGAACCTGTCAAAAGAATGATAGAGCCTATTATCCCTCTCATTGCGGATTTCATTGAGTTTCTTCTCCAGTTCTTTTTTGTTTGCGCTGGGCTTTTCATTTATATCTACGATCATTGCAGCTCTAATCATAGACTCAGCGAAATGATCATCGCTTGAGTACGGTTCATCAATCGACCTACTTGAATCTTCAACTGCTATTGCTGCAAATGCTCCAAGTATTTCCTCTTTAGTCCTTCTCCCATCGTTTATGTATTCATAAGCAATTCGCGGCACTCTTATATCATTAGGTGTCCCTACAGCTGCGTCAAAACCAATATGGCACAGCTTCTTTAAAATTTCATAATAGGGGTTCTCTTTACTTCCTTCATACTTAACCGCTTCGCGTGCAAGTGAGGAAAGAACCTTCAAGATTTGTGGCATGCGATTATAAATACCTGAATTCATTTCACCAATCATTTCCGAAAAGGTGATTTTTCTTTCCCAGAACTTATTCTCCAACTCATTTACCATGGTACTCAGTTCATTATACACTTTCTCAGCATCTTTGATAATAGCATCTTTAGCAGGAGTAATTTTCTTTTCTTCTTTTACTGGGACTGTATTACTTGCTTCAAATTTCTTGAGAGCAACAGAGCCACCCATATAACCACCAACAATCATCAAGCCACCTACTAATATATATGCACCCCATTTCTTAAAATACTTCCTGCTATTGGAGTCTTTTCCTTTTTTACACGTTGTTTCCATGCAGAGTTTCTCATATCCAACAAATAAATACTTTACGATAAATGTAAACTATGCAGACCAGTATTTCTTTGTTCTTATGAATTGCTCACGTGCACGCAATAAGTCAAGTGCAAGCGCACGTTCATCCTTATGGAGCCTTGCCAGTATACGTGCAGCAGTTTCAGTACCAACCCCATACGTTGAGAGTGCTATGAGCGCGCGTCTGCCATACGCATTGTAAAGCGATGCCCTGCGCATAAGCTCCTCCCTATCCAGCCTTGCAGATTCTTTTTCTGAGGAAGGAGCAATAAGAACACTCATACATTTGTTGCATTTCTTTGGAAGATCTTTTGTATATCCGTAGAACTCATTGCCACAGTTAAGGCACCTAAACCTGTATGTTTCTGGAAGATTGCCAAGCAATACCTCAACTGCACTCTGTGGTATTTGTGGGAAAAGGATTTGTGAGCCTGACATATGTTCGATCGCCTGCATTCCAATCTCAGGTAATGATTTGTGAATGATGAACTTGATTTTGCTGTGCATCAAAACCCTGTCCAAAAATTCCTGTGCCGTGCTTGTATCACAATACTTATAGAAGAAATAGTTGACCGATTCCTTGTAAACATAGGATGCAGAGCATTTTGACAGATAATAGCTGCTAAAATGCTCGCGAGCTTCAGACATCCCAAAATAGTATGCCATCTGTGAAAATATATACTGGAAAGCCCTCAGATTTGTAATGTTTGAAAGTATCTCATTGTTTATGTTTATACCACGGATTGCATTGATGAATGATTCCTTACTCATTGGATATGGGAGTCTGAGAGCAACTGCGTAAGGGGAAGATTGAACGACAACATTGCTGTTTAAGTGCTCATTCAATCGCGCTGCAAGCGCAAGTGCAAGCGCATTGTTTGCACTACTGCCAAGGAATGTATAGATTATCATGAGATCTGCATACACATCAATACGGATTGTATCTTTACTGAAATCCATCTTATCAATAACCATTTTTGCAACATCCATACTAACCGGTATCTGTTCACCTTCCCATTCAGGTATTGTTAACAAGAATGAGTGTGATTGTTCAACAATAACCCTGTCCTCCTCTATGCTAAGCACGGTCCACGGAACACCGCGCATTATGAATGTCTCACCTTCCTCAAGGAACGAGACATACCTCTCATCTAAATATCCAATCATCCTGCCATTGCACACCATTCCATACTTTAAGGTAAATGGTATTGTGCTTGCACGATCAAAGTAATACTTTCTTGATTTGTTTGTTAACCTTAGCCTTGAACCATCATAAAATATTACACCATACCTGTGCATCTCAGATAGTAATAGCTTAAAATCATCAAGAGAAATGGATGAATACAACCAGTTTGTTTTGAAAAATCTATACATTTCATCATCCACACCTCTTTTTTGAGTGAGCAGCCTTCCTACAATTGCATGGGCAAGCACATCCATACAAGGATAGATATGCACTTCCCTTTCCATGCTATTCTTTATACATAGTTCTGCTATAACCTTGGCTTCATTGAAATCAAATATATTGTATGAAAGTATTATGCCCTTAGAAACCTTATTATGGGCATGACCGCTCCTGCCAATCCTCTGAAGTGCTTTCTTAACCTGTTTTGGAGAACCTACATGCACAACAAGGTCAACATCACCAATGTCAATGCCTAACTCAAGGGATGATGTGCACACGAGCGCATTTACCTCGCCTTTCTTAAACCTTTCCTCAACAGACTCGCGCTCTTCCTTGCTAAGAGATCCATGATGGACTAGTACATTCATCCCATCTGCAATCAACCGAGAGCCTACAAGCTCAGCCATATACCTAGTGTTGGTAAATATCAGCGCCTTTGAACCTCGTATTGTTTCTTTTATTCTTCTGCATAGCGTATCAAGCCTTCCCATCTCACTTTTTCCAGTTATGAACTCCACTGAGATGTCCGGGGGCCTAGCAGACTTATCAACAACTATCTCATAATTTTCCTTAAGAAATGGCCTGCCTATGTTCTCTGGGTCAGACACTGTTGCGCTTAGAGCAATTACCTGAAAACTTGCTAGTTCACCCAACCTTGTAATACCCAGTGATAGCTGTGCACCACGTTTGCTTGAGACCAACTCGTGCAATTCATCAATCACCAAAAACCTAAGGTTTCTTAAATAAGGAATGAATCGCTCATTTGCAAGAAGGTTTTGCAATGTTTCAGGTGTTGTTATGAGTATGTGCGGAGGATGTTTCACCTGGAAGCTTCTTTCCTTTGCTGATGTATCACCGTGTCTCACACCAACCCTACACCCTATCCAGCTTGCCCACTCCCTTAACCTTTCTACCATGTCCCTATTAAGAGCACGTAAAGGGGTTATGTATATTGTAGTAAGTGGAGAGGGGGTTCCTGAGCTGTGCATCATATCAAGGATTGGAAGCAGTGCAGCTTCAGTCTTGCCGCTACCTGTGGGTGCAACTACGAGCGTATCCTTTCCTGACTTGATAACAGGGATTGCCTTAAGCTGAACTTCTGTATACTTTTCAAACCGTTTCTTAAACAAATCCTCCAATTCAGATGACAAAATCACAAACTCCTTAGATTAGATATGTTTATATTTGTTTTCAAAGAGAAGGTAAAATGGTGTTTTATGTGAAAGAAGGAGAAAAAACTCTTGAGATAAGCAAAGAAATGGTGGTTGCTTCAATAGCTGTGTTTTTGTTTGGGATTGTTATGGGGTATTATGGAGTACCACTTGTACTCTCTGCAACCGGCCAAAACAGTACAAATCTGGAGAACAACACTATTGCATGTGCAATGTTTTCAGAAAACCAAAACAAGATTAATGAGATTGCTAGCATATTTGAGGACATGTATTATGTTCAGACAGGTACACAGCACACGGTTAAGTATGTGAAGTATAGTGAAGAGGGTGATTTTGCAGTGCTGAGCTTTACTGTTGATGGAATTTACCCGCAGGATGTATACATAACCAAAGATTACAATTACCTGTTGCAGAAGCCAATTGAGGTTTCAAAAATAAAAGAGGATGTTGCAATTGCAAAGGCCCAGCTAAAATCCGGGCCTAGCAATGAAGGTAATCGGAAAATGAGTGTGGAACAACTGGCTGGTGATGCAAGGAACATGAAAGGTGATCCGAACGCACCTGTTACAATAGTTGAGTTTAGTGATTTCCAATGCCCATACTGTACAAGGTTTTATAGGGAAACGTACGGGCAGATTAATGAGAATTACATAAAAACGGGTAAGGTTAAGCTTGTGTACAGGCATTTCCCACTCTCTTTCCATGAGAATTCAGAGAAAGCAGCAGAGGCTGCAGAGTGTGCGGCTGAGCAGGGAAAATTCTGGGAGATGCATGATAAACTGTTTGAAAACAATAATGCATTAGACATAAACAGTTTGAAAAAATATGCTGTGGATATAGGGCTTGATTCACAGAAGTTTAATGAATGCCTTGATTCTGGAAAAACGGCAGAGATAGTAAGAAAAGACTTTAATGATGGCACTGCCGCTGGTGTGAGCGGTACCCCTACATTCTTTGTGAATGGGCTTTCAATTGTGGGCGCACAGCCGTACAGCGTGTTCAGTAATGCAATCGAACAGGAATTGCAATGAGCACAAGGTTTTACATAGAAACATATGGGTGCACGCTCAACAGGCACGACTCTGATATTATGCGAAAGGTGCTTGTTGAGCACGGATTTTTTGAGGTTGATAATGAGAATGATGCAGATGTTTTAATAATAAACACCTGTGGGGTCAAGGATGCAACCGAGAAAAGGATAATACACAGGTTGCAAAATGTAAAAAAACCTGTTGTTGTCTGTGGGTGTATTGCCACTGCAAATGCAAAACTTGTTAGGAAATTTGCACCAGATTCTGTAATCGTAAGCACAAAAAGTATAGGGTATATACCTCGAGCAGTCGATGATGCAATCGCAGGGCTGAGTACGGACTACTTTGGCTATGATGATAAGAACAAGTATATGTGCGCTTTCTGCAGGCTTGTTGAATCCATTGCTGTATGTGAAGGGTGCAAGGGTAGTTGCACGTACTGTTTTACAAAGATTGCAAGGCCGGGGCTGAAAAGTATGCTGCCTGAAGAGATACTGCGAAGGGTGCGTATTGCAGATGAGGCCGGTGTAAAAGAACTAAGGCTGACTGCACAGGATACTGGGGCATACGGGCATGATATTGGAACACGGCTTACAGACCTGCTTGAAAAGATTGCCCGTATGAATGTCAGTTTAAAGATACGTGTTGGAATGATAAATCCACAGCATTTGGTTAGAAACATGGAGATTATAGATATAATAAGAGAAAACGATGTGTTTTACAAGTTTTATCATATACCTGTGCAGAGCGGTTCTGATGAGATACTGAAAAAAATGAATAGGGAATATAGTGTTGATGATTTTATGCAGGTTGTAAGGGGAATACGAAAGGATAGGTACTCAAACATTATGACTGATGTGATTGTTGGGTTTCCTGGAGAACGCGAGGAGGACTTTAGACAGACTATCGAACTTGTTAAGAAAATTGAGCCAGACACAACAAATGTGTCAAAGTTCAGCCCACGGCCTGGCACTGTTGCATTTAACATGGACCGAATTGATGGAAGGGAGGTAAAAAAGAGAAGTGTTGAGATGAGCAGGATTTGTGATGCTATTTCACTGGAAAGGAATTGTATGTGGGTTGGAAAGGTATGTAGTGCAACTGTTCTTGAGGATGGAAAAGGGCATGTTGCAAGGAATGATTACTATAAACATATCGTGCTGGGTAATTCAGATATAAACCTGGGGGAAAGAGTAAAAGTAAAAATCATAAGTGGCCGGGTTGCACATGTAAAAGGAAAAATAATTGAGGATTAAAATTCATTCTCTGTGGTTTTAAAGAAAACATCTTTCACATCTATCTCTGTACTACACAAACTGAGTTTGTCTCCCTTACTTACGTTCAATTTCTCAGACATGTTATTGCAAGATACATTAATCACTGCTTTTTTTGTCTCATCGGTTGCTCCTGGGAATGTCTTTACCGCTTTTACCGAAACATCACTCTCAACAATCTGCGCCCCTTCCTCAACATTTACCTCCTTACCGTTAACCTCCAAAGCAACATACATCTTTGTGGTACTGCAAAGCTCTGCATCACTCTTAGGGAACAGGTCTACAGCAAACTCAGCCACCGAAACCTTAACTGTTCCTGAATCCATGTTAAGAGTGAGTTCCTTTTCCTTGCTGACCTCAAAATTGCCAGCATTTAATTCATAGTTTTTATCATTTATTTTAAGGCTTAGGCTTACACTTGGACCAGAATCACATTGTGATATGCCATTAGATGATAGATTAAAGCCTACCCCATCTATGTTAAATGCGGCTGTATCATTCTCACCAAGTATTGCATAATCAGATGAGGTGTTATACTCAACCTTAAGCAGTACCCTGCTCGTGTAATTAACAAGGTCTGTACACCTGTCAGCATCCTTAACAGGCACACCATTTACTTCCTTCTCTTCACCGTTTCCAATAACAGTTATGTCATCGCCAGATGACAAAATGAGCTTGTTATCACTTGATATGTGTACAGTATACTCCTTACCGTTTATGTTAACACTGCCACCATTTTCAACTACTGTACTCCTTCCATTTATCACAAGCTTAATCTTAACTAAAGCATCATTATCAGAACACAAAATGCCACCATCTTGCTGCATATTTGTATCTCCAGCATCTGATAAAGTGCTTGCATCTTGCAATATCCCTACATCACCATCATGTTGAGTACCTGCATCGTGCAAATATTTGTCAGTATCAAAAGAGCCTTCACACCCAGAAAGTGATATTACGGCAGTAGCAAAAGCTATGCCCATAATCTTCTTTGCCCTGCCAAACTTCTCCTTTGCCTTATCCCAGGCACTTTTTCTCTTCATGCAATCTAGATCTGTATTTTTATCAGCAACTTTAATATCTGACTGTTTTTCTATCTTCAAACCTAACACCTCCAGTTTTATTAACTTTGGCCTTAACTACGTTTATAAACATTTTGGTTGCTGGAAAAGTGTGTAATCTTACTAATATAAGCATTCTTGCCAAACAAATAATCGTATGGAAAATTCATACATCCCATGGACTGAGAAATACAGACCCACAAAAATAAAGGATATTGTTGGGCAAGCGCACATCACTGAAAGACTGGAGGCGTATGTTAAGGAAAGGAATATGCCTAACCTTCTTTTTGCCGGGCCGGCAGGGGTTGGGAAGACTACTGCTGCAATTGCAATTGCACATGAGATGTATGGAAAAGAATACAGGGAAACTTTTCTTGAGCTGAATGCTTCTGATGAAAGGGGAATAGATGTGGTGCGTGGCAAGATTAAGGATTTTGCACGTTCCATTCCAATAACAAAGGTGCCTTTCAAAATAATATTCCTTGATGAGGCAGATGCGCTTACAGCGGATGCACAGAATGCACTGAGAAGGACAATGGAGATGTATTCAAACGTTACAAGATTCATATTATCATGCAACTATTCATCAAAGATAATTGAGCCCATCCAAAGCAGATGTGCAATATTCAGGTTCACATTGCTTGAAAAAGAAGATATTGTTAAGATGATTGAACATATTGCAAAAAGTGAAAAACTTCACATGACTAAAGAGAGTATAGATGCGCTTGTTGAGGTCGGGGAAGGGGACATGCGAAAGACTATCAACCTATTCCAGAGCGCATCCCTTCACTCTACAAAGATCAGTGAGAAGGATATATATGCACTTGCCGCGCGTGCAAAACCGGAGGAGATTGCAAATGTTGTTTCACTCGCATACAGCGGGAATTTCTCGGAATCGCGAAAGATGCTTAGCAGGATAATGGTTGAATATGGCATGAGCGGGCAGGATATACTCGATCAGATGTATACTGAAATAGTGCGGATGGGGATCCCAGACAATGCAAAAGTAAGGTTGATTGATAAGATTGGTGAATATAATTTCAGGCTTACGGAAGGTGCTGATGAAAGGATACAAATAACTGCACTGCTCGCGCAGATTGTGCTTGAGGGGAGAGGTGGTAATAAATGATTAGAAGAATTGCTACATTAATCATTCTGTTTGTGGCGCTGGTGGTTATTGGGTGCACACGCCAGGTTAACATGGATAAGAGTGATTTTGAGAAAAGCATAATACAGGATGCTGAGGCAAAGTATCCGGGTGCTGACATAATAGAGATTGAGGGTACTGAGAAGATAGGCGAGTATGAAATCACGAATGTGCGTGTGACTTTCAATAGTAAGTCCGTATGTCCTGTCAGGATGAGGCTGAGGTACAAGTATCCAACATTTGGGTACGAAACTGGGGTGCCCACTTATATTGTGAAAGACTGTAAGTACAGCTGTGAAGGCGACTGTATAATTACTGGGGAAGAAGAGGCAATAGTTGCAGCACACTCCTTACCAGGGACTAAGGAAGTTAGTAGGTTTATAGGAAATGGAGAAGATGTTACAGCAAATGCAGAGTATATTGGCCAGGATGATGTTTGGTCAGTAACATTTACGAAGGGCAATGAAACAATGAATGTTAACATAACTGCAAAAAACCCAAGAGTGAAAAGTATAGGGTGATCCTGTTTAGTACTTAATTCGTTTTCTCCCTACTTTCTCCTAAACATAAAGTATATACCGGAACTCAGCAGGATTACAAGTGCAATCAGGAAAATGGCAGCGGCCAATAGAACAAAAACCAGGAAAAATGTATCATCAAGCTCTTTTTTCAACTCTATAAACATGTTGCGCGCTTCACCTGATAATTCATATGCCATCTCAGGGTTGCTGTACAACAGGCTTTCTGCATCTGCCAGTGAATTATTTATTTCTGTAAGCCTGTTTTTAAACAGCAGCTCAAGCATTACCCGATCTTTCTCAATACTTGCACGCACTTCATAAATAGTTGTGTTTGCATCACTGCTGTATTTCTTCCTGGAGGATACATCATCACCTGCCTCTGAGATGCTTTTAGACAGATGCAAGATCACTTCGTACGCCTCATCTATATCACCGCTCTCGAGCAGGTCGCCTGCATCATCAAACAGAGAGGTTATGTTAAGCGCTGTATCGTTCATCCCATACTTGTACAAATCTTTTTCAATGATCTGGTATTCTTCTCTTAGGTTATTCAATTCCTTGATATATCTTTCTTTAAGCATTGATTCTACCTGCTCTTCTCCACCCATTGCATCCTCAAGCGCAGATATCCTTACTCCGATCTCTTTGAGCGTTATATATGCCTCTGCATACCTTCCAGCTGATATTGATGAATTTGCCTTGGCAAGGTCTGACCTGATCTGCCTTGCTGATGTTTTGAGCTCACCTGACAGTTGTGGGTAAAGCATGTTTATCCTTTTACTATAGTTTGAGTGCATGCCATACAGAAAATCTAAAACCCTTGGCTGAAGATATGAGATATCCCCTTCTATCGAAGGCATCTTGCCAGTAATCAGTGAGTATGCTTGATCGTATGACTTGTTCAATATATATGAATATGACTGGTTGACAATACCTTTGTAGTAATTGCACTTATCCTGCTGAGTCATGCCGGCAAGGTATGCCACAGAGTATGTTTCGCATAAGTTGTTAATGGACGTGTTCATCTTTTCAAACAATGGGTACACATCATCATAGTCAAGCAGGCTCGTCTTGTTTATGTCAAACACCACAAGCATCATCAAACCGCTGTCAACCACATAAAGCTTGCTTCCATCAGAAAATATCCCGCTTATATCCTTAAACCCATAAACTGAGCTGTTTATCTCACGTACAATCCGCCCATCTCTCTTAAAAAGCACCTTCACTGACTTTTCCTTTGATTCAACCACATAAACATAATCGCTGTCAACCGCCACATGCTTAGGTTGTGTCAATACTGCACCACCACGCCCAAGCCCGTAGTACGAGACAAATGTGTAATCGGACTTATTGAAAACCTGTATCCTATCGTTCTCCATATCAGAAACATAAATAAGCCCATCTTCAATGAAAATATCAGATGGATATGAAAATGCTGCATTACCACCTGCTATCCGCTGATTTATGCTTGTATTGTATATATACCTGTTCTCCGCAAATTGTGAAAGCACTATAATTGAATCAGCTTCAGCATCTACTATGTATATATGGTCCCCACTCGCCGCTATTGCAACCCCATTCACAGGCTTGTAAGATTCGCTGTCTCCCACAAAAACAAGCTCGCCGTCTGACTTTCTAAACTTGAAGATCGCATCTGAACCGTCCACAAAATATACATAATCGCCATCAACCCAAAAATCCTTAGGTGGCCCCATAATCTTTCCATTAAGCCCCTCCTTTCCCACAGACCCTATCCGCTTCAGGCCGCCATCTTTCAGTACGTATTCCTCCACCTCTTTCTCATACCGCAAAAGCAGGTATACTGTTCCATTTTCAACGAATACTTTATATGGATGTTTCCCTTGTTCAAACGTGTACTCTGAATCCAGCTCAAAATTCACCGAATAGACTGGCCAAAAAAAGAATGCAAACAAGACTGCAAGCAAGATGATATGGTTTCTCATAGGTCAATACCTCTGTTTTGTTATCCTCAGTATGAGTAATGACATCTCTTTACCTGATATTACTGGCCAAGAAAGGAATGCTGGCAAGATGATATGGTTTCTCATACGTCAATACCTCTGTTTTGTTATCCTCAGTATGTGCATGAGTAATGATGTTTCCTTATCAGATATTAGTTTATTATACTTTTCCAAATATATGTTCGCCTCATCCTTTGGCACATATGTGTATAATACATTACCCGCAACTATATCACGGCCGTACACTGGCTCATCCATGGATATCGCAACCTCCATCCCCTCACGCGCTTCAGCAAGCGAAACCTTATCTTGCTGTATTGACTTTATCCTGCCTATTTCACAACCATCCTCATTAACCATCATAGTTCCTGGAGTTATCCTGCCAGCCACAACACGCACACCAAACACGCTCGGCTTGCTCACCCTAAAGCAGCACCCAGACAGTACGCAGATCTGGCCGATCGGCTGTAGTTTCATAAACACATTCCTTTTCTCCTCTTCTACCTTTTCAGAAAGCCATTTTGTGTAATTCTCGACAAGCATATATATGACATCCTCACAGAATATTGGAATGTGTACAGAGCGTGCATACTCCTCAACATCTTTAGGTACCTTTACATTGAATGCAAGTATCACGGCATCATATGGGTTCACTGATGATATGGATATGCACTCAACAACATCTTTCTTGGAGACATTACCTATCCCCATGCTCCTAACAGATATCCCCTCCTTAGAAAGAAGGCGTGCGGCTGCCTCAAGTGATCCCAATGTATCTGCCTTTACCATAACCCCTTGACTTGATGTGTGCGACAAAATAGATGATATTTCAGCATCAACTTCTGCTAAAACTGCATCATTTTCAGACTTTACAACTAGCAATGTTGAGCCCGGGATTGCATCATCTATATCGGGTGCTGATATTTTAAGGCCGGCTGCTGCGCTCGCAAACTCAATATGAAGAAACTTGTCGCGCGGGTCACGCATCTCATCAAGCGGCTTTGGTCTGAGCAGTGCGCGTACATGCGTAATCTTGTGCCCATTAATGGTAGGGAATGCAATCTTGTCGCCCACACGTATAGTTCCATCATAAAGCACTGCATCCATTGTCTTGCCAAGACCTGGCTCCTCCTTTATCTCGATTATACTGGCCCGGCCCGGTTGTTCCGGATCTATGTACAGGTTTTTTTCAAGGAATCTTTGGGACAAGCCTGAAAGCATAACAAGAATTTCCATTATGCCTTCCATGGTCTTTGCACTCACTGGAACTATTGCAATCTCTTTTGTAAAATCTGAGACACGATCAAACCTGTCAGAATTAAACCCGTGCTCAGCCAGGCTTGAAACCACTTCATAAACCTTTGAATCGAGCATTTCCTGTGCTTGCTTGGATTGTTTTGAAAAGGATTCCATGAAAGAAGTAGTCTTTGCATCTTTCCATCCCTGCACTAGATCTATCTTGTTCATTGCAACTATGAATGGGGTCTTGTACTCCCTAAGTATGTTTATGGACTCAATCGTTTGAGGCTGGAACCCCTGCATAGCATCAACAACAAGGATTGCTATATCTGATATGCTGCCACCTCTCTTTCGCAGGGTGGTGAATGCCTCATGGCCTGGAGTGTCTATGAAAAGAAGGCCCGGTATCTTTATTGAAATGTTCATCTTGCTTAAAAAACTTCTACCCATCTCAACTATGACCTCTGATGGCACTTCACTTGCCCCTATGTGTTGTGTTATTGCACCCTTCTCGCGCTTGTGCACACTCGTCTTCCTTATTGCATCAAGAATGCTTGTCTTCCCGTGGTCAACATGCCCCATTACTACTACTATTGGCTGACGAATTATGGACTCCATCAAAGAGTTCAGTATTAAAAAGCTTTTTAATTTTCAATGCGAATTGTTATTGTGAGCGACATTGAGTTTATAGATATTGCACTATTAAAGAGGATAGATGCTGAAACAACTGTGGAGAATTTTGGGCCAAAAATAAGTAGCACTTTTTTTGAGGCTGCAAACCTTTTAGGTGCGCTCAAGCTTAAGGGGTTTGTCGATATACATTCATCTATAGGCAATAGCCCAGTCATAATTACGGAAAGCGGTAAGGAGCTTCTTAAAGAGCTTGACTTGTTTTCTGAAGGAAACCTTGGCCGTGTGGATATTGCAGTGCTCGGACACATAAAAGGTGGGGTAAGAGATCCTACACAAATTGAGAATTTGCTTAATATAAATAGCAGGGATGTTGCATACAGTATATACAAGCTGTGGAAGAAAAAGTTTATTGATTACAGGATAAAGAATGGCACTGTTGAAGTCATGCTTACTGCACATGGGTTTGAACAAGGACCGGAAGTACAGGCCAGTGGCGGGGCAAAGCATGCTGAGAGGCCTACTATAGAGGCGCCACCAGAAGTGAGGAACAAGATTGCTAAAGAGCTTGCCATGCAGGAAATTTCGCTTGGCACTGAAACTGCGCAGATTACATTTGAGCAAAAGATAATCGCAAACATCAAATACTATTTTGAAAAGTATTGGGTCTATATTGGCATCATCATTTTGCTTGGCATACTTGTAACGGCGGTTTTGCTTGCTTATCTGAAGTGATTGAATGCAGTTGAAGGAGGATTTGGCACTTTTCAGCAAGGCTGGGATAAACCTTCCGAAGTATCTTATAATAGAAGGCACCTCACTGCCAAAGGATTTGTTTCATGCGGAAAGGTATGTCATAAAGGCCATTGGTGAAAACATTATTCATAAGACAGAGGTTGGGGCAGTGGTAACAAACATTGAAAGAGAGGATGTTGCAGTTGAAATCAGGCGCATGTATAACCGCCTCACTGCAAGAAAATACATGGTTGATGGATTCCTAGTGCAAGAGCACGTGCCAAAGGGTATTGAAATAATAATAGGTGCAAAAAGAGACAAACAGTTTGGTGAGGTTGTGCTGTTTGGCCTTGGAGGAGTCAATGTTGAGCTCTACAAAGATGTTTCGGTGAGATTGTGCCCTATATCAACTGAAGATGCACTTGATATGATAAGAGAAACAAAGGCGGATGTAGTGTTCGACCAGTTTAGAGGAGGGCCAAAGATTAACAGGAATATGGTTGCAGAGATTATGAAAAGAATATGCTCTATAATGCACAAAAACAAAGGCATAAGAGAGATTGATCTTAACCCAGTGGTGGTCTACGAAAACAGCTATTATGCGGTTGATGTAAGAGTTGTGAGATGATCATATGGATAAACTAGACCTAAAAAAAGCCATTGAGCCAAAAACCATTGCTGTGGTAGGCGCATCAAGAAACCCTTCAAAGGTCGGGAATGCTGTGCTTAAGAACCTGCTGATGGGCGGGTACAATGGAAGGATATATGCCGTTAATCCGAACGCTGAAAAGATACTTGGTGTAAATTGCTACAAGAGCGTGCTGGACATAAAAGGGGATGTTGAATGTGCAATAATTGCTGTGCCGGCACCTTATGTAAACCAGGTATTGAGGGAATGTGGAAAGAAGGGGGTTGGTGGGGCAGTAGTGCTCTCCGGAGGATTTAAAGAGGTTGGAGAAAAAGAGCTGGAGGAGGAGTTTGTAAGGGTATGTAAAAAGTACAATATTGCTGCGATAGGCCCAAACTGCCTCGGTATAATAAATATGCAGAAACATATTGACAGCACATTCCTGCCAACATACAAAATGAAAAGATCGCAAGTAGGCAAAATTAGCTTCATAACTCAAAGCGGTGCGGTCGGCTCAACAATACTTGATCTAGTGGCAGAATCAAACATAGGGGTGTCAAAATTTATATCTTACGGCAATGCTACAGTGATTGATGAGTCAGACCTGCTGGAATATTTAAGAGATGACCCTGACACAAGCGTGATTGTTGTGTATATCGAAGGGGTTAAAGATGGAAGGAAGTTTTATGAAGTGCTTAAAAGCACTACTGCTATAAAACCAGTCGTCGTGCTCAAGGCAGGTAAAGGAAGACTTGCATCCGAGGCCGCAAAATCGCATACTGGCGCGCTTGCAGGCGATTATAAAGTATTCAGCTCGATGCTGAAACAGGCAGGTGCAGTTGAGGCTGAAAATCTTGATGAATTGTTCAACCTTTTAAAAGTGTTCTTACAACCGCTTCCACGTGGTGACAGGATAATGGTGATAACGAATGGTGGGGGAGATGGAGTGCTTGCCATGGATGCAATCGAAAAAAATGGGCTTAGGCCTGCACAGCTGAGCAAGAAAACAATAAGAAAATTCAAAAGGATGTTTCCAAGGCATGTTGTAGTGGGCAATCCCCTTGACCTGACAGGTGATGCAGACAGTGAAAGGTACAGGAAAGTATTGACTGAGATTATAAAAGAGGAAGGTGTAGATGCGATCGTCGTGATAACGCTGTTCCAAACAGTAGGGTTGGGCCCTGAAGTCATTAGAGTGGTTATGGAAGCAGATAATATGACTGATAAGACTATAGTATCAGTTGCAACTGGGGGGGAGTATACACGAATGCTGCTCAAGATTGTTGAGTCTTCAGGCCTCCCGACATATGGATCACCGTCATCTGCCATAAGCGCAATAGCGAAATCACTCTGGTACCAGCAATACCTTAGAAGAATAAGTGAATCGCATGCTTGAGAACGTAGTATTACTTCTTCTGCTTTACATAAGCATAAAAATGATTTGTAGGTATCTTGACACGAATGATGTTAAGTACATTGCAATGACTGCTATGGTGTTACTCGTATTCTTTAACATCTGGTTCAACATGTATTCCGAAATATTTAGGGAGTTCATAGAGCAGTTTAGGATAATAACAAGTGTCATGCCTATTGCAATAATAATAGTGATAATGTATGTAGAAGGTAGAAGGGTAAAAGAAGAAAAGGAAAAGATAAAGACAAAACAGTTCTTCTCTAAGTATGTGTCAGAAAATATTGTTGAAAAACTGCTTGAGCAGAAAGACCTGCAGTTAGGTGGTGAAAAGCATCAAGTAACAGTGGTGTTCACAGATGTGAGGGGGTTTACATCACTCTCTGAAAAACTGGACCCAAAACAGATTGTTGAATTGCTTAATGGGCACTTTGATATAATAACTGAAGAGATATTCAACGAGGATGGGACTGTGTTAAAGTATATAGGCGATGCTACAATGGCTGTTTTTAATGCACCTGTACAAAAAGAGAATCATGCAGTATGTGCAATAAAAGCATGTGTAAAAATACAAAACAGGATGAGAGAGTATGCGCGTATGGTGAAGAAAAAGTATGGGGTTAATAATTTCTCAATCGGAATAGGGGTGAACACTGGAGAAGTTGTTATGGGAAACATTGGGTCGTATAGATATATGGATTACACTGTGATAGGGGATACTGTAAACATAGCTTCTCGGCTCAATGGTGTGGCAAAGAGTGGAGAGATTGTCGTAAGCGAGAGTACATATGAGCTTGTGAAAGGTAAATTCAGGTTTTCAGAACCTGAGGAAGTGGCTGTAAAAGGGAAGAGCATCCCAATAAAAGTGTACCGGGTGGAATGTTAATGAAATGGATAAAAGAGTATGTGTATGCATTTCTCGCATCAAAAAGGGACCTGCGAAACAAAATAATTAATGTGAGTGTGATAAAATCAGCAATTGTATCTTTTATTGCTCTTATAATAATATCCTTACCAACAAAATTTTCGTACTTGAACTACCTTATCAACCTATTAATAAATGGTATATCGATAATATCTATAAACAGCATTGTTGGGTTCATTGCCTCACAAGTAGCTAAAAAATCTTTTGTGCAAATAAGTGTTGGGCTCATATACATAACCAGTATTGCTTTTATCGTAAATAGTATTATTCTGTTTCTATTGCACCTGGTGGGATTACCTTTTGGAGTAAGCAGTGTACTCTGGGCAGCGAGTGCCACTCTAATACCAACTTACTATTTTATTGTACTCCTTGCAATAGCATCCGGTAGCGTGGTGGAGGGAAGAAAAAATGATATGAAAAGGTATGCTATTGAAGGAATTGCCCTTATCCTATGGTTCATATATGTGTTTTATGTACTCTCGTTAACTGTATAAAGAGCACCAAGCAACAGCAAGATTGCTCCCACTACACCGCATATCTCTCCCTGCCTTTTACTTGCACTCTCTTCTCCCAATTGATCCTCAGCAACCGACCCAGTGATCTGGTTGATTGTTGCAACTGCATAAAGGCTAAGGCCATCCGTGCTAACTTCATATATATAGTGGGCATCGTCCTCTCTGACCGAAGGTGTTAAAACAGATACCCTTCCCTCATCATCATATCTAAGTATAACTACAACTGTGCCTTCCTTGATAATGGTCTTAGGTACCTTAAACCTAACAACTGCTGATTTTATGTGTTCTCCATCTCGAAGGTTCGAAAGATTAACTTCAATTGCCTCTATAGTCTCAAAATCCTCCGTACCATACTGTTCACGGATTGTTTTCCTGAAAAGATTTCTGGCCTCCTCTTTGACTTCAGAGCGTATTGCAGCGAGGCTAGAATTCTCATCAACATATCCTATGTCAGCAACCATCTCAACCTCTATGCCCCTCTTGAGAGGACCTGATATGGAAATAATTCCATTATCAAGCTTCTTTCTTCCCCCATCCTCTGACACTACTGTACCTTCAATGCTCAAAGCCAGACCATTGCTTACCTTCTCAAAAAGCACCCCTGATTCTTCTTTCGCACAGTATTTGCTCTCATGACTCAATTCACCTATATACATAGTACATCCAGTATCATCACACAATGATTTTGCTCGTACATTTTTTATCTCACACTCAACAGTGTCAGAACTTATACTCTCACAATCACATTTTGCCCCTGTTATTCTGTCACACATCAAACCAACAAGAGAGAGTTGTAGTGGAACATAATCTATGCTCTTATTCTCATCAAGCACTTTAATAGTACAGCTATCACCAATGCAAGCTACTGTGATTTTGTCCTTGAAGTCAAAGCTGCATATTACATAGGCATTGTTAATCCAGCACCTGCAATCGCTACCAATGTAGTTATTGCAGAACTTCTCAGCAACTAATGAATTGCTTGAAAAAGATCTTGGGACACAATCTATGCTAGCGGAATAAAAAAGTGGTAACAGCAGCAATAAAATAACGACAAATCTTGTCATAGACTCTTTTTTGCTACAAAACCTTTAAATTAACAACGATCTACCTTTGCAAGCTCCATCACGTACCGTGTAGGATAGTTGCAATCCAGACATCCCGTGCATATATCACTGCCAAGCACTTCTTTTAGGCCATCCATTGATATGTAGCCAATGCTATCGGCACCAAAATATTTGCGTAACTCATCAATTGATCTGTTATGCGCAATCAGCTCCTTGTATGTGGGAATTGGCAAAAAAACCTTTAAATTAACAACGATCTACCTTTGCAAGCTCCATCACGTACCGTGTAGGATAGTTGCAATCCAGACATCCCGTGCATATATCACTGCCAAGCACTTCTTTTAGGCCATCCATTGATATGTAGCCAATGCTATCGGCACCAAAATATTTGCGTAACTCATCAATTGATCTGTTATGCGCAATCAGCTCCTTGTATGTGGGAATGTTTATGCCATAGAAACAAGGGGCGCGTATAGGTGGGCATGTTATCCTAAGGTGAACCTCTTTGGGTAATGCCTTTCTTATAAGAGAGATTATTTCTTTAAGAGTTGTACCGCGCACAATCGAATCATCAATAAGCACAACTCTCCTATTCTCAAGCAGTTTTCTTATAACATTAAGCTTTAGGGATACTGCACTACACCTGTCATCATGTGTTTGCATTATGAATGTTCTGCCAATATACCTATTCTTTATCAAACCTTCCACAAGAGGTATACCAAGAGAACTGGAGAATGCTGATGCGGCTGTCCTGGAAGTGTCTGGCACTGCAACAACTACATCTGCATTAGTAGGGTACTCTCTTGCAAGCTGCTCGCCTAATTTTTCCCTAACCTCATAAACATATCTATCATTTATACAGGAATCAGGCCGTGAAAAGTACACATACTCAAACATACAATGGCGGGTTTCTGCCTCCTTTATCATCTCCCTATGCATACCACCCTCATTAACTATAACAAGCTCTCCACCTTTAACAGTGCCCTTATACTCAATGCCGTTTATGTCAAGCGCTACACTCTCAGAAGCAAAACATATGTAATCGTCATTCTCGCCCCATACAAGCGGGCGTATGGCATGCGGATCCCTGAACACAACCAGTGCACTGCCAATTATTGCAACATCTGAATAGGCCCCATCGAGAGTATCCATAAGGTTCATGATTGCATATTTTATGCTTGCACCTTCCCTCAGAACGCTGTCAAGAAGGTATGCTATGGTCTCAGAATCAACTGTGCTCGTAAAAATATACCCAAAACGCTCAAGCATCCGCCTCACAATATCCTGATTTGCTATGTGGCCGTTATGTGCTACTGCAATGTCACGCACTTGTGAAGGTTGCGCATCAAGCTGTGAATACCCACCAGTCGTTGAATAGCGGGTATGCCCAATACCAATATACCCCTCCACAAGAAGATCATTGTGCTTGAACACCTCGTTCACAGTACCTATGCCCTTATGAACAAACGCCACTCTTCCATTAGTTAGAGCAATGCCCGCTGCATCCTGGCCACGATGCTGTAAAGCAAGCAGTGATCTGTAAATATGATAAGAAATATTCTTGCGATTCTTAGAATAGATGCCAACTATGCCACACTCCTCTTTCTTTTCGCTGAGCATAGATGGTTTCAAAAATAAACACTATATAAAATGTTTGGCAAACAGAAAAAAGCATATATAGTTCCATTGTTGAAAAATGGTGCTGGGCTCGTGGTCTAATGGTATGACGCCGCCTTCGCAAAGAGGAGAAGAAGGGAGAAGCCAACCGCAGGGGGTTCCACCCCCTACCGGTTTCCTTGGGATTCCAGCTACCCCCGTACCTTTCTTCGGGAAGCCAACCAGAGGGGGAAGGGTCCCCCTCTAGTTTCCTTGGGATTCCTGACTCCCCCTCTCAATAAATGGGGAAGCCAACCGCAGGGGGTTCCACCCCCTACCGGTTTCCTTGGGAAGACAACCGCGGGGGGAAGTATCCCCCCTCAGT
>JBMFNT010000001.1:80794-83092 GCA_049970015.1 Candidatus Micrarchaeia archaeon | reverse complement strand
GAACGTACAGCCAAAGAAAGATGTAAGGGTAGCGTCTTAACCATTGCCGAGCCTTTTTGGGAGCACCTTTCTTTGGGATGCCTAAGAAAGCTGCACCAAAGAAGCAGCTAGGCACCTTTCTTTGGGGCATGCATTTTCGCTGTGCGAAAATGAATGCATCGTTCGGCCTAGCCGAACGCATGTGCCTAAGAAAGCTGCACCAAAGAAGCTCATTCCTGACTCCCCCTCTAATATGACTTATTTTTTAATATTGGAATTTCGATTGAAATTCCTTGGTTGCGATGGTGCGGGGATCATCCTGCTTCGAACCGCTGTCTGGAGGTCTCTCCACAAACCCATTGCATGATTGCAAGGGGTGCGGGGACCGCTGGGTCCCTGCCTTGCATTATTCGGTCGCAAGGGGTGCGGGGACCGCTGGGTCCCTGCTCCAGAGCCTCCCATCCTTGACCACTAGACGACGGGGCTATTTTACAGAGAAATTAGGCACTATTTTTTTATAATATTATTCCATCGTTTTGTGATATACTTTTTCAAATGCATTTACAACATTTGGATCGAGTTTGTTCTGTTCGACCATTGCATGCAATTCTGCAAAGGCTTCATTTGGGCTTATCGCAGTATGATAAGGCCGATTTGTTGTTAGTGCATCAAAAATATCTGCAACTGCAATTATCCTTGCACATAAATGTATCTCATCACCCTTCATTTCATAATAACCGCTCCCATCAAGCTTTTCATGATGCTGCAATATTCCTAACAGTATCTCATCAACATCTACTATTTGTGATGCAATCAAATATCCAATGAGCGGATGTCTCATTATGTACATAAACTCATCATTGCTCAGCTTTCCTTTCTTTAACAATATGTTATCTGGTATTGACAGTTTACCTAAGTCATGAAGCTTTGCAGCATGTGTTACTATCTGTATTTCTCGTCTTCCAAGCGCCAGCTCTCTCGCAATCCATTCTGAATATTCACACACTCTCTCATTATGTCCCATAGTATACTCATCACGTGCGCCCAATGCTAAAACAACTGCCTCAATGGTCTTCAGCCCAACAATCTGCCTCTCAAGGTGTTCCTGCTCAGAGCTTTTGAATGCATCTACCGATGCCAGTGCAAGAATCTTGGTCGCGAGCGCAGTCAATGCACCTTGCGCTACCATCCGAAATGTCAATACCCCTGCACTTTTTAGCAGCATAATCTCATAGTGCATATCTTTAACAAAATCATAAGCAAGGTATGCAATAATACCTAATGTTAGCGTATCAAACACAGCAACCATGTTTTGCAAGCCTGCTTTCTTTATGTTCTCTTCTGATGGTACATCGTATGCATCACGAACACTCTGCCGCGCCTTTATCCATGAACTTACAGAAGTTATATCGAGCAAGAAATTCTTCAATGAATACTCTCTTATCTTATTCAAAACATACATCATCCTATTTGCAACCCACATAAAAAGAGAAGGTACAGAATGTCTTAAAATCTCTTGTCTTATCAGGCCTCTCTCTTTTTCAGACATCTTAGCACTAAAATCCTCCCTAATGCTTTCATGGTATTTTGCAATATCACCTATATCAAGTATTGCTGCCCTTGCCTCTTCTATATTATTTTTCTGCAATGCCTTTTCAAGCTGTTTCAAGTTTAACACATACTGAATGCGTGCGCTTTCATCTATGGAAGTGGCATTGCACAAATCTATATTTAATGGTGGTATCTTCCTGAACGCTTTTATTGCAATCTTTCTGCGTTTCCTGAGTTCATTCTTTTCCTTCAATCTCTCTATAAGCGACATTACTATATGGTTGGAATGTTCTGGTATTTAAACATTTCACTATAATACTGAGTTATGTTAAGAGAGCTTGCAATGAAAAGGAAAAGCATAAGACTGTATGAAAACAAGGATGTACCAGATGATATGATAATCGATGCAGTGAGTACGGCAATACTTGCACCGAGCGCTGGCAACTTACAGGCATGGGAGTTTATTATTGTAAGAAGGACGGAGACAAAACGTGCAATTGCAGATGCGTGCTATGGCCAAGAGTTCATTGTATCTGCTCCTGTGGTTGTGATAGTATGCGCAAACAGAAAAAGGAGTAGTGAAAAGTATGGCAAGAGAGGGGAAGAGTTCTACTCAATTGCGGACGCATGCATTGTTGCATCATACTTTCAGCTTGCAGTAGCGGAGAAAGGGCTTGGCACTGTTTGGGTAGGTGCATTTGATAACGACGAAATAAAATCAATACTTGACCTCCCGGTGTACATTGAACCCATAGCTGTGTTTCCCAT
>JBMFNT010000001.1:45864-80696 GCA_049970015.1 Candidatus Micrarchaeia archaeon | reverse complement strand
ATAGGCCATCCTGCTGAGAAAGGCCATGATAAAAGAAGGTTTGACACCAGCAAAGTTATGCATATGGAAAAATGGTAAATAAAGTACTTGACCTCCCGGTGTACATTGAACCCATAGCTGTGTTTCCCATAGGCCATCCTGCTGAGAAAGGCCATGATAAAAGAAGGTTTGACACCAGCAAAGTTATGCATATGGAAAAATGGTAGGTAAACAGAAGTGCCAACGGCAGTGCGCTTTCCCGCCTGAGAGGGCAGTACACACAGCACCGTGAAGAGGCTTAACTTCCGAGTTCGGGATGGGATCGGGTGTTTCCCCCTTCCTATGACCGTTGGCAACTATCTTAGGGGAGGTAATATATAAAAACCTTATCTTCTAAAATCCTAACATCTTTTGAATTTTATATGGTGAACTTCTTGGAGCAAAATACTGAGGAGAAGAAAGAGTTGGAAAAGCCAACAGGTGCCAAGATTAATACGTTTGAGGAGATTTCAAGCAGGATTAAAGAGAAGCGTGCTCTCCTGCTCAATAAAATTGATCAGATAAAGGAGCTTCGTGAAAAGCTTAGCATGCTGAACAAGACTGGGGTGCGCGCTCTTATGAAACGCAAGGAAAAGCTTGAATTCAAGATAGCAACAGAGGCTATAACACTGGAGAGGGAAAGAGAGCTCATGAAAACAATAAAAGGGCTGGAAGAGGAGATTAAGAGGGTTGGGAGTAAGGAAGAGGAGAGAAAGAATTACCTTGCTAACATAAAAGTACTCAACAAGGAAATCGAGCAGTTGAAGAACGAGCTTGATGAGCTGAAGCTTGAGATAATAAAAATGCGTGAGGAAAGGAAGAAGAAGCGGCTGGAGATGCGCAAGCGCGGGGAGAAGAAGACATTAGAGAAAAGGGCTTCTAAGGCACCGGAAGAGTTTGTTATCAACCTTGAGGACATTGCTGTTTTCAAAAAGAATAATTAGCTTTGTGGTAAACATATTAGCATTATGCCACGCGCATTTATTCTGGACATTGATTATGAAAGGCACCAGAGTGAAAGGGAAGGTGTGCATGAGGCATTTATACGCCTGGCCCTAAAAGAGGATAAGAGAACACTTTTCAGGAATGTAATATTTCATCCATATTTTTATTTTGATGGTAATGTTACTGCGGAGCTTGCTAGCACACCACAGGTAAGAAAGATATCATCCGTTGAAAAATGGATTGGTAATGAAAAGAAGAAAGTGAATAAGGTAGAATGCTATGACCCTGCGGATGTTCCAAAGCTGAAAGATATATTTGCTGAATTTGGTATGTGTTATGAGTATGACATACCTTTTGTGAGAAGGTTTATGATTGATACTGGAGTGCGAATATTCAGCTACATAGAATATGAGGAAATTTCCGAGAGCATTATAAAAATACTGAAATGCAGTGATGGTGTCCACAAGTTTAATGCTATGTCTTTTGATATTGAAACATACAACCCGCGGGGGGTACCAATACCTCGGGAAGACCCAATACTAATGCTAAGCTATGCAAGAGACAAGACTGTAAAGGCAATAACTTACAAAAAATCAGAAAACGCAGATTCAATCCTTGTTAGTAATGAAAAAGAGCTCATAGATAGGTTTTGCAAGACAATACGGGATGAAAATGTAGACATTCTATTCGGTTATAACAGCTCGGACTTTGATTTACCTTATTTATTGGAAAGGGCAAAAGTGCTCGGCACGTCCCTGGTGATTGGGAGAGACAACTCTTCATTTACAATAAGAAAGACTGGGTTATTCTCAAAGGTGAGTGTTGTTGGTAGAGTGCACATAGATGTGTACCATATGGTGCGGTTCCTTGCAAACATAGGTGCGCTCAAGACAAACACATATACGCTCGGTGAAGTGTACATGGAAATGCTCGGAAAAAGCAAGAAAGAAATAAGGAAGAATGATATTTGGAAGATGTGGAACGAGGATAAGACACGCGAAGAGCTTATCGCTTATTCGCTTGATGATGCAGTTGCCACATATGAGCTCGGCATGAAAATACTTCCTATCTTCATTGAAATTGCAAAAGTCTCCGCAATTACCCTTGATGATGCAGTTTCATCAACAACCGGGCAGTTGGTTGAGGCAGTGCTTTTGAGTGAGGCACACAAAAGGGGTATACTGCCACCGAACAAACCAAAAGAAGCTGTTGTGGATGCACGCGAGGAAGAGCCCATAGAAGGTGCATATGTCAAAACACCGCCACCGGGCATTTATGAAAAAATTGCTGTGTTTGACTTTCGCAGTCTCTATCCAAGCATAATAGTTTCACATAACATATCTCCTGAGACGTTTAACTGTAACTGCTGTTCGAATGAAGAGGCATACATATCACCTGAGGGGCATAAATTTTGTTCAAAAAAGAGGGGGCTGATACCAGATGTTCTATCAACAATACTCAGGCATAGGGCAATGCTCAAAAAACAGCTGAAATCCCTTGACAAGGAAAGTACGGATTATGCATATGCATACGCACGGCAATATGCATTCAAGATAATTGCCAACTCATTTTATGGGATGTTAAGGTATGTACGGGCTAGATGGTATTGTAAGGAATGTGCTGCGGCAACAACTGCTTGGGAGAGGTATTACATAAAGGATGTAATACGGCGCGCGGAGGAGGAAGGGTTCAACGTCCTCTATGCCGACACAGACAGTTTGTTTGTAGTGTATGAAAAAGAGGAGGATGCGATTAGGTTTATGAATGGTGTAAACAAAACCCTACCTAAAGACATGGAGCTTGAGCTTGAGGATTTTTACACACGGGGAGTTTTTGTATCAAAAAAGTCGGAGCGTGTCGGTGCAAAGAAGAAGTATGCGCTTCTTAGCAAGAGTGGTAAAATAAAAATACGCGGGTTCGAGCTTGTAAGACGCGACTGGTCAAACATTGCTAAAGAAACCCAGAGGCACATCCTTGATGCTGTGCTCAGGGAAGGCAATGTTGATAAAGCAAGAAAGATTGTTATGGAAGTGGTGAAAGACTTAAGAGAAAAAAGAGTGCCATTGAGCAAGCTTGTAATATATACTGTACTCAGGAAAAAACCAAAGGAATACAAAGCAATGGGTCCAGAGGTTTCTGCTGCTATAAAAGCAATCCAGCGTGGGATTCACATAGATGAGGGGCACATGATAGGATATGTGATACGCAGCGGAAGAGGGAGCGTGTCTGACAGAGCAGAGCTTGTGGATTTTGTTGAGGAAGGCGATTACGACCCGGATTACTATATAAACAACCAAGTATTGCCAGCAGTTGAGAAAATACTTGGGGAGCTTGGGTTTAAGGGGGATATTTTAAAGGAAGGAAAACTGCAGGGTGGTCTGGAGAAATGGCTTTAACTGCTCACATAGCCTTTTTCAACGCGAATGTAAACTTTTATAAAGTTAACTTATTTAAAAGAATTGCGCGCGGTGGTATATTGGGTAAAACTAAGCCTGGGTTTTCCGTATTAGATCATGACCTTGTTCCAAAGCACGAGATTGTTCCTGATTCAGAAGTGGATTCCATAGTAAAAGCACTCAATCTAGATTCGGCCAGTAAGCTACCAAAAATCAGTGTGGATGACCCCATTGTAAAAGAAATAGGTGCAAAACGTGGGGACATAGTCAGAATATACAGGAAGGATTACATTGGAGAATATGTATACTACCGTATTGTAGTTTAAAACCTGTGGTGATTTGATGAGCAAAGAACTCCTATCCACATATCTTAGGGGAACTCCTCCTTCGCAACAGCACATTGAGTCTTTTAACCGTTTCCTAGATTATGGGATGCGTGAAGTAATCCGGTCAATAGGTTCAATCGAGCCGGGCATTGAAGGGTATTCGTTCAAGCTCGGAAACATACGCATCGAGCCGCCCATGGTACAGGAGGCAGATGGATCGCGCAGGCTAATAACACCAAACGAGGCACGGCTGAGAAACCTTACTTATGCCTCGCCCATATTCCTGGAGATCATACCAACAGTAAGTGGTATAGAGCGAGATATGGAGGAGGTATTTATCGGAGAACTACCCATTATGGTAAAATCAAAGGCCTGCCACTTGTACGGCCTTGGGAAGAATGAGCTTCTTGATGTAGGTGAAGATCCGTTGGACCCGGGTGGCTACTTCATTGTAAACGGAACGGAAAAAGTGCTCGTAAGCCTGGAGGACCTCGTGCCCAACAGGATAATTACCAGTAAAGATTCAGAAAAAGGGATTGTGAGCGCGCGTGTGTTTTCTACAAGGTTTGGGTTCAGAGCACGGTGCAGTGTTGAGAGGGCAAAAGATGGCAAGCTTACGCTTACCTTCCCCGCAGCACCCCCATCAATGCCAGTAATACCATTTCTCCGTGTGCTCGGTTTCAAGAAAAATGAGGATATAATTAAGGCATTCCCGGATGACACATATATAAAATCTGACCTGTTGTACAACATTGAGATTGATGAGACGAAGAGTTATGAAGATGCGCTCGATTACATAGGTAGGAAGGCGGCGCCAGGGCAGGCAAAGGATTTCAGGCTAAAGCGTGCTGAGATTCTCGTGGATACTTACCTGCTACCACACCTTGGAACCGAACCTGACTCAAGAAAGGCAAAGGCATACTACTTGATAAAGATGCTTGAGCGCGCAATATATGTTGCAAATAAGAAGATGCAAAAAGATGACAGGGACCATTACTGCAACAAAAGAGTTAAGCTTGCGGGCGAGCTTATGCAGGAACTGTTCAGGTACGCATTCCAGTTCCTGATAAAGGATATAACTTACCAGGTTGAGAGGGGTGTTGCGCGCGGCAGAAGGATAACCGCACATACTGTGATACGCCCAGATGCATTGAGTGATAGAATAAGGTATGCACTTGCAACTGGTAACTGGATGGCAGGACAGACAGGGGTATCGCAGATGCTTGATCGTACAAACTTTTTTGCAATGTGCTCGCACATGCGCCGGCTCATATCACCTTTGAGCAGGAGGCATCCCCACTTTCTCGCAAGAGATCTGCACGGCACGCAGTGGGGCAGGGTATGTATTGCTGAAACTCCTGAGGGGCCATCTTGCTCCCTTGTCAAAAACTTCGCGCTCATGAACGAAGTATCACTTCCATCTGCTGCCACAGATGATGGTAGTATAATAAAGGCATTGCGCATGGAAGGTGTAAAAGAGTAGGGGGATTTTATGGCAAAAGAAAAGCAGAATGGCACACATGTTATGGTATACCTGAATGGAATGTACCTAGGATTCCATGATAATCCAAAACAGCTTGTGGCAAATATAATTGAAAAGAGAAGGAATGGTGAGCTAACAGGCAATCTTAATGTTGCATATTATGAGAAATCTGGAGAGATCCACCTAAACACCGGCGGAGGCAGGATGAGAAGGCCGTGCATAGTTGTGAAAGATGGTAAGCCACTTCTCACAAAGGAGCACATCGAAAAGCTTAAATCAGGTGAAATCTCATTTGCCGATCTTGTGTCAAAAGGCATCATAGAATACTTAGATGCGGAAGAGGAGGATACCTTAGCATACATTGCTGCAAGCGAACAAGAGCTTACTCCAGAACATACACACCTTGAAATAGATCCAGTGAGCATAACAGGTACTATAGTATCAACGTTCCCCTACCCAAACCATAACTCTTCACCAAGACTTACGATGGCATCTTCAATGATGAAGCAGTCGCTTGGGCTGTATGCAGTGAACTTTAACCACCGGCTTGACTCCCGCGCGCACATACTATTCTATCCACAGGAGCCTCTTGTAGAAACGAGAACATACTCCGCATTGAATTTCAATAAGAGGCCAGCGGGCCAAAACCTTGTGGTTGCAATAATGAGCTACTACGGTTATAACATGAGCGATGCTGTGGTGATAAACAAGAATTCTGTTGAACGCGCGCTCATGAGATCAGTATTTTACAAGACTTATGAAACTGAGGAGCGTAGGTATCCTGGCGGACAGAAGGATAAACTTATGTTGCCAACACCGAACATTGTTGGATACAGAGAAGAGAAACTCTACAGGAACCTTGATGAGGATGGCATAATATTACCTGAAGTTGAAATAGAGCCACGAGATGTACTAATTGGCAAGGTATCACCGCCACGGTTTATGGAGGAGGTTGCCACTTTTGGAATAACTGAAGAAAAGAGAAGGGAGAATTCAGTTACTGCAAAAGGTGGGGATTATGGAACCATAGACAGTGTTGTAATCACAGAGAGCCTCGCGGGGAACAAGCTTGTCAAAGTGAAAATACGTTCGCTTAAGGTTCCTGAGATTGGTGATAAGGTCGCATCGCGACACGGGCAGAAAGGCGTGATAGGCTATCTTGCCCCACAGGAGGACCTTCCATTCACAAAAGATGGGATTGTTCCTGACCTTATAATAAATCCGCACGCTATCCCCAGCCGTACAACTGCCGGCCACCTAATTGAAATGCTTGCAGGGAAGGTGGGTGCGTTTGATGGTAGAATGGTAGATGGCACAATGTTTTCCGGAGAGAGTGAAGAATCACTCCGTGAAACACTCAAGAGGTATGGGTTTGAAGAGAATGGTGAGGAAGAAATGTATGATGGGATTACAGGAAGAAAGCTGAAAGCAAAGATATTCATAGGAGTAATTTACTACCAGAGGTTGCACCACCTTGTATCAAACAAGAAGCATGTGAGAAGCAGGGGCCCGGTGCAGCTGCTCACACATCAGCCAACTGAAGGTAAGGCAAGAGAAGGTGGTCTAAGGTTTGGTGAAATGGAGAGGGACTGTTTGGTAGGTTATGGTGCAACACAGATGATAAAAGATCGATTACTTGAGGAAAGTGATAAGACCACTATATTAGTATGTGCAGACTGTGGTGCACTAGGGATGCGAGATTATGCAAAGCGAATGGATTACTGTCCAGTATGTGGAAGCACGCACATGGAGAAGGTTGAGATATGCTATGCGTTCAAGCTGTTGTTAGATGAGATAAAATCACTTTGCATATTCCCAAGGCTCAAGGTGGATAATAAGAAATAGGTGATTATATGCATGAGTTTACCGAAAAAAGCATTGATCACATAAAATTTACTTTATTCTCTCCTGAGATGATACGAAAGATGTCTACTGTAAAGGTCACTGTCCCTGACACGTACAATGAGGATGGGTACCCAATTGATGGTGGGCTGATGGACCAGCACATGGGCGTGATCGACCCCGGGTTGAGGTGTAAAACATGTGGTGGTACAGTGCGCACATGTCCTGGCCACTTTGGGCATATTGACCTAGTACGCCCGGTCCTGCATTCCGAGTTTGCAAGAGTGGTTGCTGGCCTGCTAAAGATGACTTGTTCTTCATGCTCGCGCGCACTTATAAAAAAGAAAGAAAAAGAGAGTGGGGGATTGGAGGAGGTGCTTACCAAGGAGGAAATATTTGAGGAGATGAAAAAAGCAAAAAAGTGTCCATACTGCGGAGCGAAACAGGAGGATATAAAGTTTGAAAAGCCGACAACGATAATTGAAGGTAAAAAAGTACTTCTTCCGATCGAGATACGTGAGCGCCTGTCAAAAATACCTAACGAGGACCTAAAGATTCTTGGACTTGACCCTGAGAGTGCAAGGCCTGAATGGATGGTGTTAACTGCGCTCCCAATCCCCCCTGTCCAGATGAGGCCTTCAATCATACTTGAAACAGGGGAAAGAAGTGAGGATGACTTAACACACAAGCTTGTAGATTTGATAAGGATAAACCAAAGGTTGGAGGCAAACCTGAATGCTGGCGCACCCCAGCTCATAATCGAGGACCTATGGGAACTTTTACAATATCATGTTACAACATACTTTAACAACGAGAGTGCAAACATACCACCTGCAAGACACAGGTCAGGCAGGCCCGTAAAAACACTGTCCCAGAGGCTTAAAGGAAAGGAGGGTAGGTTCAGGTACAATCTATCTGGAAAGAGGGTTAATTTTTCATCAAGAACAGTTATATCCCCAGACCCAAACATCAGCATAAACGAGGTAGGAGTTCCTCTTGAAGTTGCGGAAGAGCTAACAATCCCAATAGATGTTACTCCATGGAATATTGATGAATGCAAGAAAATGATGCAGACTACAAATTATCCATGTGTGGTATATGTCACAGATGCAGAAGGCAGGCGCAGAAGGCTTATGGACAAGAACAGGGAAGAACTGGTAAACGCACTCAATATTGGTTGGACTGTTGAGAGACAACTTGTTGATGGAGACTCTGTAATATTCAACAGGCAGCCATCCCTACACAGGATTTCAATGATGTGTCATAAAGTTCGTGTGCTGCCTGGTAAGACATTCAGGTTGCATACTGCTGTATGCCCACCATATAATGCAGACTTTGATGGAGATGAGATGAACCTTCATGTTCCACAGACATATGAGGCGCGTGCGGAAGCTGAAGAATTAATGCTCGTTGAGAAAAACATTATCTCGCCAAGACACGGAAACCCGCTTATAATTCCAAACGAAGACCATACTTCAGGGATATACCTCCTGACAAGAAAATCAACAAAGCTTACTGTTGATGAGGCCAGTCATTTGCTTGGAGCAGTGGGAATATATGAGATTCCAAAGCCTAACTCTGATGGTACATGTTCCGGTAAGGATGTATTTTCTGTACTCCTTCCAAAGGACTTTGACCTTGAGATGAAAGGAAAGTTGTGTAGGGAGGTTAACGAGTGCAGCAAGCAGAAATGTCCATATGAGGGATATGTTGTGATAAAGGATGGTTCATTAAAGTATGGTGCAATAGACTCTAAAGTAGTAAGCGCAATTGTTGAAAAGCTCTTCCATAATTACGGGAGTGAGGTGGCGCGCACGTTCATAGATCGCATAACCAAAATGTCTGTGAACATGATAACAATACATGGGTTTTCAGTTGGTTTGGACAATTACCATGTAGACAAGAAAACAAAAGAAAAAATAGATGAGATCAGAGAAAATGCTGCAAAGGAGGTTGAGGCACTCATTCTTAAGTATAAAAACAAAACCTTGCATAGAATGCCTGGAAAATCGCTTACCGAGACACTGGAGACAAGCATAATGAATATCCTTTCAAAGGCAAGGGACTCTGCCGGGCCAGTCATTCGTGATTATTTGGGGCATGAAAATACATCCATACTCATGGCTAATGTTGGGTCAAGGGGCTCAATACTAAATGCAATCCAGATGGCTGCCTGCCTCGGGCAGCAGGCCGTCCGCGGAAAAAGGATAACTCGCGGCTACAGGAGAAGGGTACTGCCACATTTCAAGAAGAATGATATGGGTGCATATGCACGAGGGTTTATCAAAAGTTCCTTTATAGATGGTATTTCCCCAGTTGAGTATTTCTTCCATGCAATCGGGGGTAGGGAGTCTGTGGTTAACACATCCATAAGAACGGCGCGTTCTGGATACATGCAGAGACGACTGATAAATGCATTACAGGATCTTTATGTAGATTATGATCTCACAGTAAAGGATTCAGATGGGAATCTGATACAGGTAAGGTATGGTGGTGATGGAATAGATCCGATGCGCGCAAAGGCTGAGAGGTGAAAAAATGCCAATCATAAAAAGGAATAGGATAGTTGACCCGGGTGAGGCTGTTGGTATAGTTGCAGCACAGTCGCTGGGCGAGCCCGGTACACAGATGACAATGCGTACTTTCCATTATGCAGGTGCTGCAGAATACCTGCCATTAGGTCTTCCAAGGCTTATTGAGTTGGTTGATGCAAGAAAAGAACCATCAAAACCGCTGACCGATATATATCTAACTGATGAGTATAAAAAAGATAAAAAGGCTGTTGAGCAGATTGCAAAGGAGATTGAATATGTTACTTTGGAGGATTTTTGCACATTTATGGATAACCTAGAGGCAAAGGAGATACGTGTGGTCATAGACACGGAGTATCTCAAATCTATGGACCTTGATAGCAAGATAGTCCTAAAGAAGATGAAGGGAGCCATCGGGAAGGATGGTAGGTTATTGTCAAAGGGAAACAAAGTATTGATTCGCGCCGACACCACATACGCCAACCTGAGAAAATTATCAATGAAACTACGTGCAACTCCCGTGAAAGGCATAAAGAATCTTTATAAGGCAACTGTGATGAGAGATGAAAAAACAAATGAGTACTTTATAAGGGCAGGTGGCTCTAACTTGGGTGAGTTAAAAAAGCATAAGGCAGTCGATTTTTCAAGAATATACACAAATAATATATATGATATAGAGAAGCACTTTGGGATTGAGGCTGCAAGGAATGCTCTTGTAAAGGAAATTAAGCAGGTTATGGACCTTCAAGGGCTTAGTGTGGATGTGAGGCATATAATGCTGATTGCTGATGCAATGTGCTGGAGGGGTAAGATAGAATCAATCGGCAGGCATGGGTTGAGTGGGCATAAATCAAGCGTCCTCGCACGCGCTGCCTTTGAGGAAACCGTAAAGCACCTTGTCAATGCAGCAGTGAGCGGGGAGGAAGACATGTTAAGGGGTGTTACGGAAAATATTATAATAGGTCAGAATATAAAACTTGGTACTGGAAAAGTCAAGTTGGTAATGAAATGGTGATATAATGGAGATACAAAAGTCAATAAGAATGGCTGTGGATACGGGGAAAGTAATGCTCGGAAAAAATGAATCTATTAGGTCAATTATGAGCGGCAAGTGTAAGCTTGTTATATTTTCAGCAAATGCGCCCAACGATATAAAAGTAAGCATAAGAAAAGCTGCAGAAGCGGGAGATATACCATGGATTGAGTATGAAGGGAATGCAAAAGAGTTGGGAGTTGTATGTGGTAAGCCATACCCTATAAATGTGATATCCATAATCGAGCCTGGAGACTCTGATATACTATCTACAGCAAAGCAGTGAGAGTGAGTTGATTGCAAAAGATATCAAACGATGAGCTTGCATACATGAGAGCTTTTTATGAAATTACTAAAGTGGAGCCAATTTATTGTATATCTTCGCAGGATGGTGTGGCTTTTCTTGTACCTACGGGCAGCATAGGTAAGGCAGTAGGCAAGAGTGGCGCAAACATTGCGCTGCTCAGAAAAAGGTTTGATAAAGGAGTGTATGTTTTTGAAAACATAAACTCGGAGGAAGAGTTCATAAAAAAATCGATAAATGTTCAGGCACCAGTCATAATGGAAGACAAGAAAAACAATAAAAAGGTTATCCTTGTTAAATTAAGCACGCCCGACAGGTATGCCGTCAGACGCGGGGCGGTCATGGCCTTTTCAAAGAGGCTGTTCCAACGACTCTTTGGAAAGGAGTTGAAGGTCATTGTTTAGGTTATAAAATGGTGTGGTTATGGCAAAAGGAGAGTTTGCTGCAAGAATAATAAAGCAAAAGCGCACTTCAAGAAAAATGAAGAAGAAATCCCTTAGTATGAGGAAGCATAAGTACAGGTATGATGTGCTTGAAGGTGCACCGATAGGTAATGGGATAGTGCTAGAAAAAAGGGTTATTGAACAAAAACAGCCGCACTCTGGGCTTATAAAATGTGTCCGTGTGCAATTGAGGAAAAATGGAAAGGTTGTAACTGCACACGTACCACGAGACAAGGCAATAAGCTTTATTGATGAGCATGATGAGGTAACAGTCGCTGGGCTTGGTGGGTCGCAGAAAGGGCAGATGGGGTCCATATCAGGGGTAAGATATAAGGTGATTGCTGTTAATGGTATCTCTCTTTCCGAACTGAGAAGTGGTAAGAAGCAGAAGACTAAGAAATGAGTATAGGTGTTCATATGAGCAGTACAAAGTTATTTGACAGGTATGACTGGGATGGAGTTGTAGTAAATGATAGGGGCCTGGCAAAGTATATATCGCTCAGGCCCATAGTAATACCACATTCTTTTGGCAGGCACGCAAAAAAGCAGTTTGAGAAAATGAATGTTAACATAGTAGAAAGGCTTGTCAACAAGCTTATGCGTGGCGGGACGGGTGAAAAGCTTTCTGGAAAAGTAATACGAACGCACGGAAAACTTCAGGGTAAGAAGAGCGTTGCAATGAGAATAGTGCAGGATGCATTCGACATAATATATAAGAATGAGAAGACAAACCCTATACAAGTGCTGATAAATGCTATTGAAAACTCTGCACCAAGGGAAGAGGTTACACGTGTACAGTTTGGAGGGGTATTCTACCAGGTTGCGGTTGATGTTTCAGCATCAAGGCGGTTGGATACTGCACTCAGGAATATTGTGCTCGCAACTGTAATGCAATCTTTTGCAAAAAAGAAAACTATGGCAGAGGCTCTTGCAGAAGAACTTACGCTTGCATCAAAAGGCGACATAAACAGCTATGCAATAAAGAAAAGAGATGAGATCGAGAGGGTTGCAAGAGGTGCACGTTAAAATGACAAAGAAGGAATATATGGCATCTGAAGTTCAGAAGTTAATGACCGATCTTGAGCGAGTAAGGAATATTGCTATTGTCGCACACGTTGATCACGGAAAGACTACACTGACAGATTCGCTGGTTGCCCGCGCTGGCCTTATGAGTAAGGAGTTTGCGGGAGAGCAAAGGGTTATGGATTTTGATGAGATTGAGCAAAAGAGAGGGATCACTATTAAGGCAGCATACATCTCCCTTGGTTTCGAGTACCAAGGAAAAGATTACCTTATCAATCTTATAGATACACCCGGACATGTTGATTTTGGAGGGCATGTTACGCGCGCAATGCGTGCTGTTGATGGTGTAGTGTTAGTTGTTGATGCTGTTGAAGGGGTAATGCCACAGACAGAAACAGTGCTGCGCCAGGCAATGAAGGAAAGGTCAAAGCCTGTGCTTTTCATAAACAAGATTGACAGGTTGATAAACGAGCTGCAGCTTGATACAAAACAGATGCAGGAGCGGCTCATAAAGATAATAGCAAAAGTCAACAAGCTGATATCGCAGTTCGCACCCACTGAGTTTAAGGAAGAATGGCAGATAAAGGTTGACAAGGGAAATGTGGCATTCGGCTCGGCATTCAACAAGTGGGCGATAAGCTTTTCATCGATGCAGCAGTTGAAAGTTAATTTTACTGACATATACAATTATTGTAAGGAGGAGAGGCATAAGGAGCTGTCTGAAAAGGCACCCCTTGATGAGGTGTTGCTTGAAATGGTGGTGACTCATCTACCCACCCCTCCAAAGGCACAGACATACAGGATAAATTCAATATGGCATGGAGAACATGACACTGATGTATATAAATGGATGTCATCATGTGATGCAAATGGGAAGTTTATCGCAGTGGTTTTTGGAGTGGCCATGGACAAGCACGCAGGTGAAGTTGCAATATGCAGGGTATTCAGCGGCGTTGCAAAGAAAGGGCTTGAAATAAGGAAAGCATCAACCGGTGAGATTAGTAAAATACAGCAGGTCAGCATATATATGGGCCCTGATAGGGTAAATGTAGAGGATGTGCCCGCAGGGAATATTGTTGCAATTGTTGGGTTGAGAGATTTATATGTGGGAGAGACGCTGAGTGAGGTTGAGATGAGCCCATTTGACCAGATTAAGCATTACTCACAACCCGTGGTCACAAAGTCAATCGAGGCAAAGAACCCAAAGGATCTGGTAAAGCTCATAGATGTGTTAAGGGATATTGCAAAGGAGGACCCAACATTCAAAGTTGAGCTGAACATGGATACCGGGGAACACTTGATATATGGTATGGGAGATCTGCATCTTGAGATTATTGAGACAAAGATACAGAATGAGAGGATGATCCCCATCGTAACATCTCCACCCATTGTTGTTTACAAAGAGTACATCACAAAAAAAGTTGGACCAATTGAAGGTAAATCCCCAAACAAGCATTCAAAATTCCAAGTCATTGTTGAGCCTCTTGAAGAAAGCGTGCATAAAGCAATAGAAGAGGGGAACATACCTGAAGGTAAGGTACGCGGCAAGAATGTTCAAGAGTTATTGATACAATATGGGCTGAGTAGGGAAGAAGCGAGAAATGTCAAGGATATTTTTGGTGGGAACATATTCATTGACATGACAAAAGGAGTACAGTACATGAATGAGGTCATGGAGCTGTTAATACAAGGATTTGAGGAGGCAATGGCACAAGGACCACTAGCAAAAGAGAAAGTCACTGGTGTCAAGGTTTCAGTTGTTGATGCACTCATCCATGAAGATCCCGTTCACAGGGGACCTGCACAGATCATACCCGCAATAAAGAGGCCTATATTTGCAGGAATGTTGCAAGCAGGTATAACGCTCCTGGAGCCGAAACAGAAATTGCTCGTGCAGACACCACAGGAATATATGAGCACGGTCATCACAAACATACAAGGCAAGCGCGGGCAGATACTTGAGATTGAGCAGGAAGAGGAGCTTGCAGTGATAAACGCAAAAGTGCCAGTTGCAGAGATGTTTGGGTTTGCAAATGTACTGAGAGGTGCAACACAGGGCCGTGCGATATGGTATTATGAGTATTACGGGTATGAGAAACTTCCAAAGGAGTTGCAGGACAAGGTTGTTAGAATAACAAGAAAAAGAAAAGGTGAGCCGGAAGAGCCTCCAGACCCAAGCTTCTTTATGGATTAAACAATTTTTCGGCTATTGCTTCATAGCAACTGCACCTAAAGTTAGTTGCTCATATATTCTACACACACTCTCAAAATAACGCTTGCGTATGATACCACTAGAAAATGAGGTTTGCAAGGCATTATTTACAATATCTCCTCTATGATTTCCATTCTCAAGGAAATACATAATGTATTTATAATTTGCTGGCCTGTTGTGCATCAGCCCAATTATTCCAGCAACAAATGTACCCTTGTTTTTTGCTTCGTTAGATTCAAGAAGTTCAATAAGCATACTTAGATTTCTTCCACCTGCAATCTTATTAGATTTCGCCTTATTCACAAGGTATACAATGTTATTGATATTCAAGAGTACCGCTCCTTTTATATGATCATTAACAGAATTGTATTTGGTAAGTGAGATTGGGGTTTCAACACCGATTTCCTTCCCAAATTTATGTGCTTGTCTTGCTGCACGTTCAGTTAGTTGATACATTCCAATACTAAATGCCTTATCGTGCCCAGAAGGCAAACAGTTTGTGAAAAGAGTTCCATACTTATCCAACATCTCAGAAAACTTTTTGATTTTTTCCATTGGATTATTTCCAGGAGAAGACTCATGAATGGCACATGCCAGTAATGTATTTGTGTTCATCATACCAAGGAGAAGCTCGTATGCTTTTTTTTCATCATCTGCCATGCTTTTGTAAAAATCTGAACTGAAAAACTTACCCTTTATATCTTTTAATATAGATTCCGTATTACTTCGCAGATCTGCAAAAGATAATTTTTCACAATTGCTTGCAATTATAAGCTGTTTTATCTTTTCTTTGACAGCTTCATTTTTCTTTCCTAACGCATCTTTCACATAATATATGAATTCACCCTTCGTATTTTCCTTTAAAATCTCCATCTACTCACTCTATTTCTGGATTTTCTTTGGAAACTTTATAAAAAAAACACCCTCCTCTCCTTCAATTATGACTGGCTCATGCTGTGCCATCGAACCCACATTAATCTCAAAAATCCCATTGTTAAGAACCTTTATGTCCGACTCAATGCTGGTATCTGTATTTTTTACAACGCGTCGTATACCTGATGCCTTAAACATAAAAGTTGTGCCATTGCAGTTTGGGCACGCACGCAACTTGCCAAGCTCATCACTAGTGTACTCTTTCCCACAACCCATACACTTGTGCATAATCACCAATCACTCACCCCTTAACCCCGCCAGTAAATTGATCTTGTCCTTTTCATTCTTTATTGCCTTTATCAGCTTTGCAGGGCCTATAACAGTCATCCCACCAGTCTTACCGCCAAGCATCCTTATTATGGTATTCCTCCAATCCTCCTTATACTCACCCAAGCTCGATATCTCTATGCCAGTAAACCTGTCATCTATGAGCCCCATTGTCTTCTCCAGCAGTAATTTCTCATCCTCCCTATCAAGCCTTTCCTCAAGCACGATTATGTACCCTTTTTTTATTACATCTATCAAGTAATCAACACGCCTTTTACTGTCCATACCACCAAGTATGTTAGAAGATACAAACTCTATTCGTATATCCATACTCACACCACTTATTTTACTCTCTCAAATATGGCTGCATAGAGACGTTCCATGTTCTCACCTTCCTTGGCAGATACTGCCACAAGAGGGTATTGAGGAAACGCATCCTGTATCCTCTTTACATTTGACTTTGGAAGATCCGTCTTGTTTGCAACAAGTATTATTGGTATATTCCTTGCCTCAAGATTCCCAAGTATCGTTATGTTAACCTGTGTGTATGGGTCTTCAGTTGAATCCATCACAACAAGTGCAGCATCTACATTTTCAAGCCATTTTATTGCTTCAATAATTCCCTTTGTGGCCTCCTTTGCCCGTGTACGTGCCTCCTCCTTACTCAACCCATACTCAAGAAAATCCCTATAATCAACCTTCGTTGATATCCCGGGCATATCAAGCAGGTTCATGTTAAGCGACCTGCCGTTTACCTTCATGTTTATCTTTTCCTTCTTCTGTACAACCCTCGTTTCATGAGGAATCTCTGACACCTTGCCAACAGGTTCACCGAGCCAGTCCATTGAGATCTTGTTTGCAAGCGTTGTCTTACCTGCATTGGGTGCACCATACAACCCCAGGCTTATGCTCTTTTTCTTCCCGAATATGCTATTAATTATGCCCGCCAGCCATGAAAACATAACACCACTTCACCCTATGATTTAGTTCCAGCTTTAAATTTTATAAAGTGTTCACTGAAATTCCAAACATACCGCACAACCTCAAACATCACTGTACATAAAAATGGGCCCGCCCTGAATCGAACAGGGGATCTCTACCTTGCTTACATTCCTCGGCCGTAATGAACGTACAGCCAAAGAAAGATGTAAGGGTAGCGTCTTAACCATTGCCGAGCCTTTTTGGGAGCACCTTTCTTTGGGTTGCCTAAGAAAGCTGCACCAAAGAAGTTCATTCCTGAGCACCTTTCTTTGGGTTGCCTAAGAAAGCTGCACCAAAGAAGTTTGGGATTCCTGACTTCCCCTCTGAGTGATTGATACTCCGGATAAGCTGGAGACCCCAGTTCAAAGCACTTTCTTTCTGCACTAAAAAAGGTGAAAATCTGGGCAGCCCCATCCTAAGTTTAATTTTTTAATTTGTGTTATCTTAACTAAGGATTATGCGGCTGTAGTCTAACCTGGTTAGGACATGAGCCTTCCAAAGTATATTTTCTCTAAAAAACTATGAAGAGAAAATATTCTGGAGGAAGCTTATGATCCGGGTTCAAAGCGAGGATGTAGCCGTACCTCAATGAGAATCCCGGCAGCCGCACTTAACTAATTCTATTTAAGAAAACGAGAGATACCTAATCTTTCTAGCATCCACTTCTTGTTCTCAAAATACTTGCGCACGACCATTATCTTAGGAGGAATCTCAAGATATGAGGAAATCCGTGTATTTGTTCCTATATACCTGTCCTCCTCAGCAGCAAGCCGTTTCTTGAATTCAATACCTAGTAAGTTGAGTTCATCAAGCCTACTCTCATCAAACCATTCGTCTAGGTATGTGAAGAATTCTCCATAAGAAGTATCACCCAAACTTATCTTTGAATATTCGGAATGTAACTTCCTGAACAATGGATTGTTACCCCCTTCTTTTGTTTCCATATAATCAACAGTATTAAAATGGTTATCTACCTTCACCACCTTCTTTATTGGAACTAACCCTGCTGCGTTTCCTGTAAGAAACATACACTCAGCAGAATCTATGTCTTCATACTTGAAAGTGCCAAAGCTTACCTTAAGACCCATCTCTTCCGCAACCATAAACGCTATACGGTAGGTTATCCCTGGCAGTGCACCTTCAGAAACTGGAGGTGTTATGAGCTCGTTGTCCCTTATCATCACTACATTCTCACCACTGCCCTCGGTTATGTTTCCACGTATATTCTCGAAAATAACCTCGTTGCACTGGATATCATTCCTCTCGTTGTATTCAGTCATCCTGTGAAGCGCATGTATGGATAGTTGATAATTGCTTGATGCCTTGTAATTGGGAAATGCAAGAGTTCTCGGTGTAGGAAACAGCATTACATTTATGCCTGTAGGGTCTCCAGATATATACTCACCCATAGGTACAAGACAGTTCATAAGCTCTAAGCTCTGTTTTGCGCGTAGACCTATTGCGTTATTCCTTGCGTATACTAACGGCCGAACATAAATACGATGGTAGTCTCCATACTCGCTCTGTATAAGTGTATCCTCATTCTCCAGTTCTATTTTCTTGTTCCATCCATTCAATGCGCACACAGTAAATATACTCTCAATTATTTGTTCATCACTGTACAACTCCCATCTAAAACCAAGGCTTGCAAGATCATACCTGAGCCTCTCAAAATTCAATGCAGGATGGAACAACCCAAGGCGTATGGAACCTCCTTTCTTAACCCCGAGGATGCTCATCCCTTCAAACATAGCATTTGAGTAATGTAATGAAGAGGATAATGGTGGCACGGTATGGTGCTTCACTATGAAATACTTAGATATCCCATCCGACATATAAAAGTTATCTATAACTGAACGCATTAAATCGCTCATATATTAAACTTTTTACTATAAATTTAAAAATATGACATATAAGCGTGTGCTGATCGTAGGCGCAAGCGGGCGGGATTATCATAATTTTATCACTGTATTCAGGGATGACCCGGCATACAAAGTTGTTGGGTTCACACATGCACAACTGCCAGTTGAGAAAGAAATGTTCCCAAAAGAATTGGCTGGTAACCTTTACAAAAATGACATACCTATATATGATGAAAAGATGCTGGAATCAATAGTAAAAAAACACAATGTAGACATAGTATGCCTTTCATACTCTGATTTAAGCCATATAGAAGTAATGCACATAGCATCACGGGCACTTGCAGCCGGTGCTTCCTTCATGCTTCTCGGACCAAAAAGCACAATGATACGAAGTAAAAAGAAAGTGATTGCAGTATGTGCTACAAGAACGGGTGCTGGGAAAAGCCCGATGACTGAATACATAAGTAAATATTTGAGTAGTATTGGGAAAAATGTATCAATCGTAAGGCATCCAATGCCATACGGAAACCTTATAGAGCAAGAGGTGCAAGTGTTCAGAACCATAGAGGACCTAGACAGGAATAAGTGTACCTTGGAAGAGCGTGAGGATTATGAAAGACATATACGAAACGGATTTACTGTATATGCAGGAGTTGATTATAAGAAAATATTGAGGCTAGCTGAAAAGCATTCAGATATCATAATATGGGATGGTGGAAACAATGATTTTCCGTTCTTCGTTCCGGACCTGATGATAACTGTGGCGGATGCAATACGTGCTGGCCATGAAACATTATACCATCCCGGTGAGGTTAATTTCAGGATGTGTGATGTGATTGCAGTAAACAAATGGGAGTACTCCAGAAAAGGGGAGAATGTTGTGCGTGAGAACGCAAAACTATTAAATCCAAATGCCACGGTAATACGCATGTCACTCGAGCATGCTGTAGAAGGAAATTTGCAGAAAAACATGAGAGTAATAATAGTGGAGGATGGACCAACAATAACACATGGTGGAATGCCTTATGGTATAGGGTATATAGTTGCAAAAAAAGCAAGGTGTGATATATTGGATGGAAGAAAGTATGCAAAAGGGATATACAAGAAAATATATGAGCAATATCCACACATCGAGAAGGTTGTGCCTGCAATTGGTTACTCAAAAAATCAAATTGCGGACCTAAGAAAGACAATTTTAAGCTCAAGACCTGATGGGATAATATGTGCAACCCCTACCAATATTTCTAACTTGCTGGACACAAATATTCCTGTAATAAATATAAAATACAGAGTGAAAAGGAATAAGGAATTGGAGGAAATCTTATGGAAGTTCGCCAAATCATAAGGAAGATTGCAATAAAAAATGCACACATGTATGGGAAGGCAGATCCAAAATCTGTGATTGGAAAAGTTATAGCAGAAGCACCTGAAGTGAAAGGCAATATGAAGGAAACAATGCGGATAATAGATGAGATTTGTAGTGCAGTTAACTCACTGACAAAGGAAGAAATAGATAGGGAGTATGCATCATATGGCTTTGTTGAGGTTAAGAAAATTGAAAAGCGCGAATGGGCTATTCCAGGGGTTAAAAATGAAAATGTGGTTACAAGGTTTTCTCCAGAGCCAAACGGATATCTTCATATTGGACATGCTAAAACACTTATTATAAACAAGATGGTTGCAGACAATTACAACGGAAAGTTTTATGTCAAGTTTGATGATACAAACCCAAAAACTTGCAGGCAGGAGTTTGTTGATGCAATACTCAATGATATAGAATGGATAGGTATAAAACCGGATAAAATACTTTTTGTATCTGACATATTGGATGATCTTGAGAAAATATGCGAAAAGATGATTTTGAATGGCAGTGCATATGCATGCACATGTACACAAGATGAAATAAGGAAAAATCGTGCATTGGGCAAAGAGTGTAAATGCAGAAAAAGAAATGCCAATGAAAACATAAAGATATGGAACGAGATGAAGGTTTCTTTGAAAGAAGGGGATGCAATAATACGATTTAAGGGGGATATGAAATCTGCGAATAGTGTCATGAGAGATCCTACGCTTTACAGAATAATAAATGCCAAACATTACAGGCAAGGGAAAAAGTATAGAGTATATCCAACATATGACTTTGAGAATCCTATCAGCGATGCGCTATTTGGAATAAACACTGTTTTGAGGTCAAAAGAGTTTGAGCTCAGGGCTGACCTGCACAGAGCACTGCTACGAGCTGGCGGTTTTCCTGAAATATTCTATTATGAATATGCGCGCGTAGCAATAGAAGGATATCCCGTAAGCAAGCGGCTTATCAGGCCATTGATAGAGAATGGGTTTTTGATGGGGTATGATGACCCGCGCTTGGTAACGATTGCTGGATTGAGAAGAAGGGGGATACCTCCAAGAGCAATCATTGAGTTTTCACTATCTTTTGGATTGAGCAAGCTAGATGTTAATACAGACCTAAAGAAACTTGTTGCAGAAACCAGAAAATACTATGATCCAATTGCAAAACATTATTTTGGGGTTGCAAAGCCAAAAAAAATGATTGTGAAAGATATGGGGGTTGGAATGGTAACAGTAGGGGGAAGAGAGGTTCCATACTCAAACAATTTTCTTATTTCTGAAGATGATTTCAAGATCATTAAAAAGGGCGAGATGGTAAGGCTAAAAGACTTGAAGAATGTTAAGATAGAAGAAATAGTAGAAGATACTGCCATTGCAAAGGTTTGCAAAGACCAGCAGGTACTTAGGGATGTTATGAAAATACAATGGGTTGATGAAAAAACTGCAATCAAGTGCACATTCTGGTTGATTGACAGGCCATTAATAAATGAAAAAAAGAATGAAAGGAGCCTTCTGGAGATCGAAGGTATGTGTGAGAGTAATGCTGCTTTAATAAAAGAACATGAAGTAGTCCAATTTGAAAGAATGGGATTTTTTATACTAGATGATAAAAAAGAAATGCGATTTATAAAAGTTGATTAATGCATAGACTACAATCTCCTGCTTCTCTTGATAAGTAATTTAATAAACGAGTCCATCGATTTAATAAATCTATCAAGATACATTCCCTTTCGTTCTTTCGTGAACGGCCCCAACAAAATCTTTTGAATAGCATCAACCTCACTACTAACCTTTTTCCTTTTTTCGACCAATAACTTTCTAAGCCTATCAATATCTTTCCTGCGCTCCTCTGCTTGCTTCTCATGCTCCTCAATGCTCTTTCTAAGCGCATTCTCGCGCTCAATTCTTATGCGTATCTTTTCCTCATCAGAAGCTTTTCTCTCACCCGCCTCCCTCTCTCTTTGTTCCATACGCTCAACTGTTGCTGCAGATTCCTTGCTCGTTATTCTTTTGCGTATTTCCTTCTCCTTTTCTCTCTCTTCTTCTTTGTATTTTTCCTCCTCCACCATCCGCTTTTCCTCTCGCCTCTTTTCCTCCTCGTAAATATCTGTCTTCTTTACCTCCAGTGTCTCTTTGCCCTCATACTTCTTTGAAACTGTACCTCTATCATCAATTACAATATCCTTCTCCAAAACAGTTGTCTTAAGGGATGCCTCATAAGCTTGTTTGGGTTCACCCTCCTTCTTAGCTTCTGCTTTGGGTGTCTCTATCTTCATCTCAGGTGCCTTAAACTCCCTACCCTTCTCAAACTCCTTTTCATGTGCCTTTCTTCTCTTCTTCTCAAGCTCTTCCTCTTCCTTTTTCTGTGCATATGTCTGCTCGCTTCCCATAACAGAACATATTCTACTGCTGAATTTAAAAAACTAAAATTTGCCATTTTTATCTTCCAATACTACTATTTACCTTTTTCCTGCATTTTTCTTCTATCCGCCTTTTTCTTTTAGTGCAGGTTTTCTTTTTCTGCGAAAAAGAAAAAGTAAACAAAACATACTTTTGCATTTTTCTTCTATCCGCCTTTTTCTTTTAGTGCAGGTTTTCTTTTTCTGCGAAAAAGAAAAAGTGCAGGGGGAGAGATTTGAACTCTCGCAGGCGCTAGGCCACAGGATTTCTTAATATCATCCCCTCTTACGAGGGTCATTACTTAAGTATTGTTTGTATCAGCACAACTAAAGGGGACATTAAGTGGCTTACAAATACTTAAGTCCTGCGCGTTTGACCAGGCTCCGCCACCCCTGCTTGAGTGAAACGAATGCCGGGGCATGAATCGCAAGGCGATTTGGCGGGTTATCACCAAAGGTGATCTGACGCCACCCCTGCAAATACAAATAAAGGAATAAACAACTAAAAATCCATCTACTTGGCAGCACCGCCCGCCTTTGCACCTTTGCCTTTCTTCTTTTTCCTTAGATACCTGTAACCGCACTTTCTGCATTTCTCGGCCGTTGATGGATTTCTTGCCTTGCATTTCTTGCATACTAATACATTCATAAGAACAGCTTCAGCTTCAGGAAACTTTGCCAAGCATAACACCTCGCAATCAGTATATTACACAAATATTATTTGAGATGATATAAGTTTAATAAGTTTCATAGATAAGGATTTTGAAGATGAAAATCAGAACATTCATCGAACTTACACGGATGGAGCATTCAATAATGCTCGTGTTAGGAGTTTTTGTTGTGATCCTGCTTGCAGACATACAACCAAGCTATGATAAATTGTTGTTTGCACTTGCCTGTCCACTGCTAATATCAGCTGGGGCATTCGCACTAAATGATTATTTTGATGCGGAGAGCGATAGGCTAAACAGAAAGAACCGGCCAATTGTAAGGGGTGAGATAACAAAAGAGGATGCGCTTAAAATAGCCGTACTGTTAATTGTTTTAGGCACTTTAATCGCATATCCACTAGGTGTTTACCCATTCATGATAGCGGTTGTTTTTGCGCTATTATCAATACTTTACGATTGGAAACTAAAGGATGTTGCACTCATTGGTAATATAATAGTGGCTGCCTCTATGAGCATCATATTCATATTTACCTCACTTTCGTTTGCTGAAAACATCTCATCAGTAGTAATATATGTCGCAATAATTTCATTCATTTCAGGGCTAGGGAGAGAAATCCAGAAAACTGTACAGGATATTGAAGGGGATGTTGCGGCTAGGGGTTCAAAAACCTTACCGGTATTTATAGGGAAATCTTATTCATTACATGTTGCGCTCTTGCTCATGATCATTGCATCTGCACTGGCACTGTATCTCTACTTTGAAATTCCACCTTTAAAGGGAAATACACTTTACTTAGTTCCTATGCTTGTATCTGTTTGCATGTTTCTTTATTCTTCATACTTGTTTTACGGGGCGCAAAAGCAAAAAGAGATGGGCAGGCGCATCTCGCTTTATGCATTAATTCTTGGTATAATATCATATATGCTTGGTGGAATATGATGGTGATTAATAAATTGCACCTGAAAGTGTACCACTACTACTCTAAATAAACATTTCTCTTTAGGTTGCCACAGTACACCGTCTTATCCAAAGTAGTCTCCCTCTTTTCGATAACAAAGTCAAGCATGCCAACTACATATCCACTCATAACATCTGCTGTATGTACAGCCATTGCCTCAGGAAACATTGGCTCCTTTACCGCTCCATAATCGTGTTTGCCATGATGGCTCAATGCTATGTGTAGTATTTTTGAGCGTAACAGTTCTGGAGTATTTGCACTTTCAAAGGCATTTTCAAGCATCATCGCGGTATACATAAGATGGCCTACCAACTGCGCCTCCGGGTTGGCCTTAATCCGGGTCTTGACCTCAATTTCTTTTAGCTTGCCAATATCATGAACAAGCGCACCAGTTATCATAAGATCCCTGTTAAGTTCTCTCCTCAACTCACACATCTTATCACATAAATGTGCAACTTCGAGTGTGTGCTCCAGCAAACCACCAATTCTATTATGATGGTATTGTATTGCTCCGGGGTGCACTGAAAACATATCTATAAACTCATCCGTAAATAGAGTATGGAGCAATCTTGAGCAATCGGGATCCTTCACGGAGTTCATAAAATAACTCAACTCCTGTTTCATCACCTGCACATCTCTTAAAGGCCCACGAATAAATGCATCTCTCTCATACTCAGATTGACCAAGAGGACGTACCCCATCAAGGCTATTACTGTTTATTACAAGCTCATCATGGTATGCTCCAACCTCACCACTAACATAAACCACACCATCCTGGTCTATAGTTTGAAGCAATTGTTCTAGCCTCTCTTTATCCTGTATACTGCCCCATAAAGTAAAACTTATACTATCGCCTGTGACATCTGTAAGTAAAAGGTCAAGCCTATAACCTTTCTTGTAAGTGTCTATCGGCTTTTTTATTTTTACTGCCAGGATTCCTGACACTTTTTGGCCAACCATAAGTTTTGAGATTGAAATAACATCATCACGCGTGTAGCTTGTCTTTTGCATGTGAAAATAGCACAATAACATAATAAAAATATATTGCAGGAACTGTGCAAGTGAGCTCTGTTTCTTTGTCTCATCTTCAAAAATGGATTCTATCTCCTTCTCAACCTGCTCAAGCCTCTGCATTGTGTAAGGTGGCAGGTCATACTTCCTTATGAGATATTTTGCAAGGTCTATGTATTTCTCGATACCACCTTTGTTGATTGTGAGTAGAAGCCTTCCACCACACTTCTCACAACTACCTCGTAAAGGCACCCTCCTATAACTTGCATTACAATTACCACACCTGAAAGACTGCCTAGAGAAAGAACGCAGGTTGCCATATATATCGGGTATAAAATGAGATGATAAAAGTCGTGCGGCATTATCTTTTATGTCAACTGCACGTATTTTACTACACAACTCAAACTGCCTATCAAGCTTTTCCTTCATTGTGCCAAGCTGAACATATTCAGAATATACTGGGGAATCACCTATATCGTTCACTTCATGGGTGTATTTTATACCATAAAACACATCTTTCTTTCCAAGCCTCTTCTCCACAGTCTCAACGACAACCTTTCCTGGTGGGACATACTCCTGTGTTGCATTGTAAAACTCAAGTGTATACCCATCAACAACCTCCATGGCATGGGCCTCATCATCAATCTCCATAGGATCGACTACTGTTGTGAGCACAAGCGGTGCATCCATTGTTGCGCCCCTCGTTTCCGGAAGGTACAATTTTGAGAAATTGAGGAATGCATCCATTAACAACATAACACTATCCTCATCTCCATCCGCATTCCTTCTACGCGCGCATATTACATATGGGTGTGATAATCCTATCCTACCTTTTACAAAACCTATCAGCCTACCCAGGACGCCTGCTGAGGTGTGCGGAGAAAGTGTTATGACAAGGTGGCCTATCAAATCACTCTTATCCTTAACATTGTAAAATGGTTTCATGCCATAGAATCTTATAAGAAGGTCATCAACAAACTGCGCCACACGAACCATAAACCCGCTTGCATTTTCAGATAGTATTACATCCTGTGGCATAAGCTCGATTACTTGTTCATCATGTTCCAATGGCCTACCATCAGCATCATATTTATACCCAAGCTCAATCAGTTTCTCAACACTTACACCAATCTCTTTGGGTTTAAAATGTGTAACCGGCACATCCGTAGAATCAAACCTGCATGTGCCGTCCTTGAAAACTGTTACATTATGGATTGCACGCAGGATTCCTTTCTCAATAGGCTCAGGGATTTTCGTACTGTTTGTAAGCCCTTTCACAAGCCGGAATTCTTCAGGTGAGACATCCAAAGACTTGCATGCATGCTCATACAGCTCCTTTAAGTTTATTGCACGGTTTGAATGTGTAATGCTTGAGACATCAAACATTATCAATGAATTGCACCTCTCACAAACTGGCCTGAATGTAATATTGCCACACTTTGTACACTTAAGCTCAACTATATCTACATTAAGCCTGGTCGAATAGTTGCTCTTTACTGCAGTGATTACACTCCTATTCTTACCGCCAAGTTCAGATATTGGAAATAGGCCATTGACTGACCCTACCATTGCACGCTCATCTGCTTTCTCTGGGCGCCCCATACGTGCGCCTATGTAATAAGTAGATTTTCTGCGGATCTCAACACCACTCGCTCGGCTCAGTATACTACATACATCCGTATTATTATTACGTGCTGAGTCAAAACGCTCTCTTGATATCGAATTGTCATGCTGCAATAATCCTATGGTTGAAAGCAAGGTATATGCATTCTCGGAATCCACTACTATGTTACCATCACATACTTTGTGCGGCACTCCCAACCGTTCCAGCACATCTTTTGCACGCTCATCCATCTTTATCAAAATCTGCTTTAACTCAAACCAGTCAAACTCTATTTTTGAGTTCAAGAGCACATCAACCAAATATACTAATTCTTCAATAGAGATTTCATTCCAAAAAAAGAGATATTTAGGGTATAATGGAAGACCAGTATCCCTGCTAACTTGGAATGCTTCCCTGGAACTCTTAGGACTTGAAACAATTCCTTTCTCATTTGCAAGAAGGTCCCACCATTCCTCAACAAAAGGGGATGGTAATAATACATGATTTGATTTAAGAAAATCACCATAACTGACAAGCATATCTCCAAGAAACAGTATTTTTTCAACATTGCTACTGAGCTCCTGTGCCATACGCGAATTTTCAATATATACCACATCACCATTCTTAAGCCGTACAATGGGACCCATTATTGTATCGCAAGGTGTTACAACTGCACCTTTGCCCGGACGCTCAATCTTGAGTTGTGTACCTAATGCAGGAAATGAATCGAGCAGGAACATTGTGGCAGGATGTATCGCTTTTGCAGCTATGCCTGTGTATCTTGTCCTGCCATAACGCAATCTGAACCCACCTAAGCGGGAAGGATATGCAAAAACCGGCCTGCCTGTTACCAGACCATCAAGAAAAGTGTCATCAGGCTTAATCTCAATCTTGTCCTCCTTCTTTTTTTCCTTTACAAGTTTCTCCAGCCAGTCCCAATCAAGGTTATACTTCTTTGTAACTTTCAGTACCTTGCGTGCTTTCTGCGCAATACCTTCACAACTGACAAGTGCAACACCACCACGCACACGGTTTGTCTTCATGCGCTCAAGGTCGCGGTATACACTAACTTCCACTTCCTCAGTTGGGTCTCCATTTATACATACCTTGCAATTTCTGAAAATCCATTTTATATCATCATCACTTGGCTTGTACTGAAGCCTGGCACACCTTGAATCATAAAGATTAATCTCCTCAACATACCTCATAAGCTCGGTTTCAGTCGCGATATAATCGCCAATGCCTGCAAGACTCCTTACATAATCCCCAAGTACCACGCATAAAGCAGCTGCTGTACCACCAGCAGAGCGTATAGGTCCTGAAAAATACATTGCAAAATAGCTTGAACCGTCAGGGTTCTTTTCTATTCGTACTGCCGAAATTCCCTCGGTTGGCGCAACAAGCACACCATCAGTTAATATTGCAACACCTGTCCGTATTGCCTGCTCCAACCTCTCCTCAACACTATGCCCTGCCTTAAACTCACCAGTTGCAATTTTTCTTGCAATCTCAAACGCAATCTCATCACGCTGCTTTTTTTCAGTAAGTAACTTACGTATCTCGCCCGCTATGCCTTTTGGGCCAACTATACCTTCAACACGCCCGGCAACATCTGGAGACAAAGTTATCTCAATGTCATCACAATAGTCAAAATGCTTGGCACGCGCTTCCCTTGCAACTGAAAGGGCATTGTTGACTTTTTCCTTCAGTAGCAAAAAATATTCATCAATAAACTGTGCACGTGCATCATTTAACCCATTCATGGCAATACACCTTGCTCGCTAAAATCTATCAACGATAAACTGCCTGTGTGTAAATTGTATACTGGAAGTCTTGCTGGTGTTGGCACATGCCCCTGTGATTTTTGGTATTCAGTCACATCCTGCCATGTGCCAGAGTTTATTAGAGAAACATTCCTATATTCAGCATATCCATTCTTGTGTATGTGGCCCATGTGTACTATGTCAGGAACTTCCTCAATTAACATGTAATCAGTTCTTTCCGGTACGATGTGGTTTGATCCATATATGGGGCTTAAATGTCTCCTCTTAAGATAATCAATCATTACTTTCTCTGGCTCGTTGTACGATAGCCCAGAGATGTTCGCAATCATCGAATCTAATGAATTACCATGGTATGCGAGTAGTGTGAGGCCTTCAACCTTGTGGTATGAAGGGCTTGAGTAGAAATGAAAGTTTGAGTGTGACCTCTTTATAAACTCTTTTGCAAGACTAGGTTGTGGATCACCTCTCCTAACTGCATCATGATTGCCCGGGATGAATACAATTTCTATGTACTCAGGGATGTTTTCCATCAGAGAAAGAAACCTGTCATACTGCTCATATATGTCCAATATTGACAGCTCTCTCTCCTGGTTTGGGTAAACACCTATTCCATCGACCAAATCACCAGCAACAAAAATATACTTAATTGATGAAGCGATTTTTATTTCATGTTCGCTCGAAGCTTCACCATTAAGCCAGTTTATCATCTTCACAAACTTATCTTCAAGGAAAAGCTTACTGCCAACATGCACATCTGAGATGAATGCTATCGAAAGGTTTTCCTCAATCAGCTTTTTTTCTTTATTCACCGGAATATCTGGCCACAAGATGTCTTCTACATAGAAAAAAGGGTCCCTATACCTGCCATCAAACGCGACAACCTCATCCAGTACTAGCTTTGGGTACATCATCTTAAGCCTTTCATTATTGTTCGATATGAACACTTTCACAACACCCTGTTCATCTTCCGCCTCAATTATCATATGTCCATTCTTAGTGATAGTCTTTGAGCGTACCATAGCTATATACCTGCAATCACCACCCATTTTCAATCCAGTACTGCCCATGATAGGGTATTTTGATGACTGCATTCTGAAAATATTAACCGTTCTCCTAAACCTGTCCCTAAACAGCGATATGAAATCATCAACCGTGCCCGTACACCTAGACTTGCCTTCAACATCATATGCAGATATGTGCTCAAGATTGGAGGAATACTCTGAAGCAATCGCCCTATAAACAGGCCTCTCTATCACAACCTTCTTATTAACAAGCCCAAGATATTCTTGCACAAGTGATTTTGTTACTATGAAAACATCTCTCGATTTTGCAAATGAAATCAGTTCATCAATTTTATTCACGTGAGCAAGTATAAGCTCATCTACACCCGACTCAAGCAATAATCCCTCCTCTTCAAACCTCTGGAGCATTTCAGTCGCCCTTAATCATTTCAAGTGAGCTAACAATGTTCCATATCTGGGTCCTGGCGTGCATGGGCAAGTTTATGTCCTCACTTACACCCTCTAAAATATAGATTGCAGATGTTGCACGAAAAACTGGGTCTCCAGTACCTAAAAGTTTTTCTTTCGCATCGTTTATTGCTTTCTTTATGTTTTTTGGTACAGTAACATCTTCCATAAGCGCATCCATAAACTCAATAATCTCGCGTATCCGTTTCTCTGAGTTACTTGGCTTCTTCGCCATATAATCACCCCCAACAACTATTAGCAGAACCGCTCAATTACATTAGATAAGTAGAGTTTTTATATGTGATGCTGAATAGCAAAAAAAGAGCGGGCCCGATGGGACGTTCAGCTATGCTGAATGTATCTGCTTCAGCAGAGGCATTTTTGGGTAACCACTTAGGTTCTTGCTTTTTCTCGTTCTAAGAGAAAAAGGGGCTCAACATACCAGGCACGTTGCTGGTAATGTAGTTCTCTTTTTGAACCCAAGGGCCTTTTTCTCTTTCTAAGAGAAAAAGGGGCTTGAACCCACGACCCTCAGCTTCCTTCATCTGATGATAAGAGATTTTCCACTTTCATCAGTCCACCATACCCACATATGTTGGGGGGTTAGGTGTAGATCACACGAGGGAAGGGGGGTCTCCCCCCTTCCATCAGTCCACCATACCCACATACATTGGGGGGTTAGGTGTAGATCACACGAGGGAAGGGGGGTCTCCCCCCTTCCATCAGTGTGCTAGAAGGCTGCCGCTCTATCCAGGCTGAGCTACGGGCCCACGTCTAATTATTGAAAGTTATTTAATTTAAGTTTTATGCACTCTAACATAAAGTATGATAACATTCTACCTGATAGGCATTATGTTGCTTGCGCTTGTTATTTAATTTAAGTTTTATGCACTCTAACATAAAGTATGATAACATTCTACCTGATAGGCATTATGTTGCTTGTGTTTCTTCTTCAACTGATACCATCGTTCACTGAGATGTTCTGGTTTGATCCGGCAGTTGCACTGGAACAGCCATACAGATTTATCACTTCAATATTCCTGCACGGGGGATTTGCACACATATTCTACAACATGTTTGCAATGTTTATGTTCGCTCCACTGCTCGAGCACAAGGTGGGCACGAAACATTTTATTATAATACTCTTACTATCTGGAATCACAGGCTCAGTATTGTACTACATTACTGTGTTGCTTGGCATAATACCTCCTCTGCCTGCACTGGGTGCAAGTGGTGCAATATATGGAATACTGGGAGCCCTCTCGATACTTATGCCAGATCTGGTGATATACTTCTGGTTTTTCCCAATGAAAATGCGTAATGCAGCAATATTATGGATACTTATAGAATTCATAGGCTCTTTCAACCCATACTCAGGGATTGCAAGCGCAGCACACCTGGGCGGCCTGCTGTTTGGGATTGCGTATGCAAACCTTATGCTAAAAAGGCAGGAAACATATGATGAATGGTATTAATAATTTACCTTATTATAAAAAGCAAGGTGAATATATGGCACAAGTTGCAATTTTGGTCAGGATAACCCCAGAGGATATTGAAAGGGTTGATCAACTCCTAAACAAGATAAAGCAAGAGTTTAGGCCTATAAGCATAGGCACAGAAGATGTTGGATTCGGAATAAAAGTAATAAAGGCATTGTTCTATGAAGATGAGGATAAGGGAAGTGCAGAGCTTGAGGATAGACTATCAAAGGTTGAAAATGTAAGTAGTATTGAAGTACTAGGTGTTGATAGGATCTAAGAAGATGGCTCAAACCGTGTTCTTAGGAACCTGGAAATCTCCCGTGCCCTTTTCTTACCAATGCCCTCAACCTCCATTATTTCCTGCTCGGTTGCATTGAACAGCTTTTGCAGGTTGCCAAAATGCCTTAACAGTTTTTCTGCCGTCTTTTCACCCACCGATGGGATTGATGCAACCGTGTAGAGAATGCTCTTGTTTATATCATCATTCTTTGCAGGACGTTTTATGAGTATTTTCCGCTCTGACTCAACCTGCTCGCGTGTTGCAAGGGCACATATAAGCTCAGCAGTCCCCTCACTATTCTTTGTGAAGAAAACTGATACACCAAAATCAAGCATAAGAGATGATACTGCTGCCAAAAGCGCTTTCCTGCTAATCCTTTCCACAAAATGTTGCCCTTCAATTATGCAAACCACTTTTTCATATGTATCTTTCAACCGTGCCATCTGATCGAAAAGCCGGCCATCCATTATAGAGTTTTCAAAATCTTCACGTGTTTTTCTCTCAACAGCCGTTCTGTCAGAGACTATGTAATCCCCTATATCAAGCATTAAAACTTTAACCCTACATCCCCTCCGCTCTAGCTCTTCAATAATAGATGGATCTTCACGTGTGTCTGCATAAACCAGCACATGCTCGGGATTCTTGCTGAACTCACTCAAATTTGCCTGCATTTATCTCACCCATCAGTTCCTGTATCTCTTCAAAGCTTATGCTACAGCCAGAGAACTTGAGGGTGTATAATGCGCTCTGTAATGCCTTATCCTTGTGCTCACCATACACATCAAAATAGCCATACTTGTATGCTATAACAGCAATTTCTGCACTGCGTATTATGTGTATATCTCCAAAAATCTCAGACAATCTGTCTAATACCCTCTCCTCAATATTAACAGGTCTCTTAAATTCCTGCTCTAGGTGCTCTTTAAGTTTGAGAGGAGCTTCGATCAGTGTTCGCATACTGCGTTCATCTATCAGGACATTTTTTATTCCCAGCTCAACTGCAAGCGCGATTTGTGCCGCCTCCCCGGGGTCTATGAGCTTGACAGGCTTACCCTTAAACCTAAACACACTATTTGAAAGATTCATTATGTCTTTCATAAGCCCGCTGACATCATAATCAACAAATGTTATTATACCATTTTTTTCGTAATCCAGGAGGCGCAATGCCCTTAGCGAATGTTCCTTCATACCAAGCGGATGTTCTATGGATTCATATCGTACAGTTGTAGGATATATGAAGCTTCCTTTCATTCGTGGCTTGAGGAACGCCAACGTATCCAGAAGGCATGCCTCCGCAAGCGATATGAGAGAGCTTGCATCACAGACTATCGAATTCCGGTTAATCTCCAAATACTCCCCTAACATTGTTTATCCTCTCTTTTATCGAATATGTTTTCCCAAACCTGTCAGATATGAGCGTTTTTCCAGAATAACTCATTATTTTCTCCTTACTTACCTCAGACAGGAAAGATGCCTTTCCTATGGACATACCTTGTGCGTAAAGCGATGAGCCAATCTTAACCTTTGCCTGGTCAATCAATGAATCAACATATCTCCTATCTTGCTCATCAACAATAGTAATCACTGAAAGTATCTTTTTGAGGTTTCTCTGAATGCCTTTTTTATCGTACACATCACACAAAGGAAGACACTGTAAGAGAGTATCCTCTATGCCAAACAACACCTCTTTCCACTTCTCGAACTTCCAAAACCTCGGCTTCTCTATCAGCTTTGCAAGGAGTATCGACAGGACTGCAAGATCAAGGTAGAGCTTATCTTGGTATATGAGCAAATTATGGGTGAATGTATTGTTAAGCTCACGGAGCTTTCTTATGTTCCTAGACCTCACATAAGAATGCAAGGATGAGAGTTCATTCTTAAGCTGCTCTTTTTCATAAACCATTGCAACACCATGATACATTTATAAATGTTGATGTTATAATGATATTGTCATGATTTTGTCATGACATGTTCATTACACTATAACTGGGTGTGGGAATGGATCAACAGAATGAATTGGAGAGTAAAAAATATAAATGTGAGAATGCAAGTGCAGAGGGGCTGCTCTCAAAAGTGAATGATAAGTATGACCCAGTGTTCCTTGCCCAGCTTATGTACTCCTTAAAAGAGGAGAGAGAAAGAACAAACAGCCTGATTGCCACAGTGATACACAAGGTTGAGGCACTTGAGATGAAGATTGAGGAGATGGAAAAAGGAAGAGCTAAAGAAGAAGGTATTATGCTAGGGGAGGTTGATTCTGAACTTCTCAAGTATGTGAAGAAAAAAAGGGTTGTTTGCGCAGAAGAAGTGCAGGAGCACTTTAAATACAAGGGAAAGAATGGTGCAAGCTCTCGGCTTCACAGGTTATTTTCGCTTGGGTACCTAAAGAAAACATATGCTGGAAGGAAGGTATACTATTCAATAAAGTAGTATGGCATGCTCGACACCTCCTGGTGGCGTAGAAAAAAAAAAGGGAGCTACACGCGCCCGCCAACACACCCCCACAAACACAGGGCGCGTCCCTTCTTATTTTTTTAATCTTTGTTGAGAAAATAGTGTATTATGTGCGACCTGTGCAAGCGTCTTGCAAATACACACTACCCAACAAAAATAAGCCAATATATGCTTGAGGATGTTGAAAGAATGCTAAAGACTGAGAATGTTCTTCTTTTCTCACAGGAGACATTTCCATACATAGAACCTTTGCTATATTTGGAACCTCGCGTTGCAATGCCAAAACCAACAAGATACTATCAGAGTATGGAGATTGATGGCAAGGCACTGCGGCTGGACTGGTCATCCGGTGCAATGCGTGCAATCGGGTTAAAAAACAATGAGATTGTAGTTTTGACCAAATCTGTAATAAAACAGACTGGGCAGCCTGAGAGGTTCAACTACTATTTTCTTGCAAAGTTGAAGAAGGATGAGTTGGACATATCAGAGACCAATAATGAGATAAAAATATCGTACAAGGGGAATGTAAGCGGCATAAACCTGAAAACACGCAAGATGGAGAACCATGAATTGAGTTTCTCCTTTATCCATCAGCATAATGAAAATGCGTTCATACCAAAAAGCAGGCTCACCTCAAGCTCACTGTATTCAAAAAGTACTGGAGACAAAGGGCAGGCAATACTGTCAAGGTTTGAGGAGTATGCAGTAACAGTTATGCATTTTGCACCCCATCCTATGATTTTGCAGGTGCACAAGGAGTTGGGGTTTG
>JBMFNT010000001.1:38650-45764 GCA_049970015.1 Candidatus Micrarchaeia archaeon | reverse complement strand
AGACTCCACTCGATTTGCAGCGCAAGGTGTATGGTTACATAAAAGAGCATTTGCTCGGTGTTAAAAATGGCTAAAAGTAACTGTTATGCATTTTGCAGGTGCACAAGGAGTTGGGGTTTGAGACTCCACTCGATTTGCAGCGCAAGGTGTATGGTTACATAAAAGAGCATTTGCTCGGTGTTAAAAATGGCTAAAAGAAGTGAGATTGAGGAAGTTAAGGAATGGTGCAGAAAACAAAAGGAAAAGCGAAAAATAGTGCCCATAATAGACATGAACCCGTTCAGGACACGGTTTGAGTGGATGTTTGCAAGGATTAAGATTGCGATTGACCTGCCACTGGATGATGCAAAGCCGGATATGGCGGTATATGATTCAACCACCAACAACATCTACATTTTCGTGAACAAGAGATGGATACAAGTAGAGCCAGAGGATATTTTTGAGGTATAGCCATTACCATCTGGGCATGGCCGATACAAACTCGCATGTGCCACATTCGGTGGCAAATACGTGTACCAGCATGAGAAAACCGTCGATGTTCTTTAATATTTATAAATTATTCATGCTTAATTCTCTAACGTGGGAGCCTACATAAGTAAGATTAAGTGCAGGAATTTTAAGTCGTTCAGAAACCTCTCGATGGATCTTATAAGAGGGTTTCAGGCGCTTATGGGACCGAACGGCAGCGGAAAGAGCAACCTCACAGATGCGATAAGGTTTGCGCTTGGAGAGATGAAATTCTCAGCACTGCGTGCAAAGAAGATTAGCGACCTTATAAACCATGATTCGGAATATGCGGAAGTGACGTTAGTAATAGATACCCCTGAAGGCGAGATTACTGTGCAAAGGAGAGTAAACAGGGAAGGAAAGAGTGGGTACAGACTAAACGGGAAGAGTGCAACTAGACAAAGTGTTATGGAGGTCTTGAAAAAGTATTACATCGAGAATGGAATGCATAATGTTATTGGGCAGGGAGAAGTGCAGAAAATAATTGAGATGAACCCAATTGAGCGCAGGAAAATCATTGATGAAATTGCTGGTGTTGCAGAATTCGATGCAAAGAAAAATGAAGCAATGAAAGAGCTTGATTCTGTACAGCAAAAGATAAATGAGACGAGGCTTATTTTGAAGGAAAAGGAAGGGTATGTGAATGAGCTCGGAAAAGAGAGGGATGTTGCACTTAAATATCTCGAGCTTAAGAAGGCAATAACGAACCTGAGGAACAGTATAATTTATCATGAGATACGCAAGGTTGAGAAGGAGTATGAAGAGGTCACACGCGATTATGCGCTCAAGAAAACCAAGATAAGCGATGTTGAAAGGGCAATCGATGAGTTGAATAAAAAGATTGCTATTGAGGAGGAGAAGATCAGGTCCATATTCGAAGTGATAAACAAGAGTGCAACTGACAATAACGCGTACAGAGAGTATGAACGCCTAATGACTAATATTGCTGTGTTGAGCGAGAAGAAAAATATGCTACTACTAAAACGAGAAGAGCTTTCAAAATCGCTTTCAGAGTTTATAGATAAAAAGAGCAGTTTTGAAAAGGAAGTAGAGGATAACGCTAAAATTATATGTGATGTATCTGCTAGATTGCAAGAATTAAGAAAAGAATTGGATGAGGTTAAGAAATTGCATGAGATGTCAAGAAAGAGGGATTCTACGCTTGTAAATGAATCGGTTAGATTGACAGAGGAGATAAGTGCGCTTGAAGAGGAGATGTATGAAAAGGAGAAGGTAGCCAATGAGGTTTCGCTGAAGGCATCACAGATTGAGTATACGCTTAGAAAAAATAGAGATGAGATCACAAAGCTTGAAGAATATGCAAACAGGATAGAGGATAAAACATCGAAGGAAGTTGAGAAGGAGATTAAGATGCTTGAGGAGGAGCTGGAGAGGAAAAGAAAACTCCTGGAGGAATTGTTTGCGAAAGAAAGGAAGTGTAATGAAGAAAATGCTGAGGTCGAAAAGCAGCTTCTTAAATGCAAGGATGAATACTCCAAGTACCGCAGTATCACAGGGCATATGCAATCCGAGATGGTACTAAACTTTGTGAAAGAGTTGAGGGAAAAAAATGCTGTGCATGGGATATATGGTGCAGTTCACGAGCTATGCAGCTTTGACCCAAAATATTCAACGGCGATTGAGGCCGCAGTTGGCACAAGGCTGAATTATATAGTGGTTGAAGATGTTGATACAAGCAAGGAGGTAATTGAGTATTTGAGGAATAGGAAGATTGGGAGGGCGACATTCCTGCCACTTAACATGAATGTACAAATTAGTAAGGAGAAGCTCAACTATCCTGGAATAATAGGCCGACTTGTTGACCTTATAGAGTATGACCCAAAATTCAGTGCTTTGATGGAATATGTGTTTGGAGACACGGTACTCGTGATGGATATTGATACTGCAAAAGGGGTTGGGTTGGTAGGGAGAACACGCCTTGTGACAATGGATGGAGATGTAATAGAAAGAACGGGTGCGATTACTGGAGGGTATTTCGTTTCAAGCATGCGGCTCGGGGAGCGGAAAAGGGCTATTGAGCTTGAGGAAAGAATACAAAAGCTTCAGGAGCGTAAAGAGGAGCTGATAAATGAGTTATATTCGTTGAGAGATAGTGCTGCACAGCTGCGCAGGGAACGTAGTGAAATCGAAGTGCGGGTAAAAACACTGCAGATTGAGCTAGAAAGCATTGGAAGGAATGCAGATGAGATAAGCATGGCATTAGAAAAAATCAAGATGCTCAAGAATGAGAATACGGGTCTTGAGAGAGAGCAGCGCGTATTAGGGACGGAGCATGAGAAGATCAGTGCACATGTTTCGCGCTTGAAGGAGAGGATTAATGCAATGCGGAAGAGAAAGATGGACATAGATACAGTGCTTTTCAAGAAGGAAGGTGGTGATAATGAACGGTTGGATACAATCTCATCACAGATTTCACTTCTAGAAGGAGAACTTAAGGTAAGGGAAGTTCAAAAAGAGTCACTTAAAAAAAGCATTGCTGAACTCGACATTAAAATTAAAACTACTGAAAGAGAACTTGATGCATGCAATGATTCAATAAATGAAAGTGAGGTTGGTATAGCACAGATGGAAGATGATATGAAAAAGAAAAAGGCAGAAATGGAGCTGGTGGACAGAAAGATGAAGGAGCTTGTGAAACAGAGAGATGAATTGCAGTTGGCTGTTGATAAGATTGCTCATGAGAAAGGTGAGTTGGAGAGGCATAAAGAAAAGATGCTGCAGGAGCTTATGAAAGCAGAGACACGGAAAGCAATACTCGAGCAAAAGCTCATAGACTTGAAATCTGAGAGTGGAAATGAGGAGTTTGAACTTATTGAGGGAAACATAAACAAGATGAAAAATGAGCTGGGAGAAAAGGAGATGCAGTTGCAGGCAATAGGGAATGTTAATCTGCTGGCACCTCAAATGTATGATGAGAAAAAGAGAGAAGTTGAGGAAATAAGCAAAAAACTTGAGATGCTCGACAAGGAAAGAGAGTCTGTGATAAGCATGATAAATGAGGTGGATGGGAGGAAGCTATCTGTTTTCATGGAATCATTCGAGAAGGTCAGTTCACACTTTGAGAAGCTGTTCTCGCAAACATTTACTTCGGGAAGTGCAAAGCTTATGTTGCAAAAGCCGAGTAACCCGTTTGAGGGTGGCCTTGATATAAAGATAGTGCATGAGAATGGTAGGGAGGAGAGGTTGGAGGGATTATCAGGGGGTGAAAAATCAATAATCACCATGCTCTTTGTGTTTGCAATACATATGCACAAGCCTTCGGCGTTCTACATACTGGATGAGGTAGAGTCTGCACTTGACAAGGTGAGGAGCCGGCTTATTGCAGAGCTTCTTAAGAAGCTATCACAGCATACGCAGTTTATTGTGGTTTCTCATAATGATACTGTGATTTCCTTAGCAGATGCTGTGATAGGGATAAGCAAGACTGATAATGGGTCTCAGGCAGTAAGTATTGCACTCAACAGATCTTTTGCTCCATCAAAAAAAGGGTAAGCTGATGATTAGCAAGGATACCTTAAAGAAAAAAATAAGGAAAATAGGTAGACAGTTTGATGACGGGGTTTTAATCCCGAATTGGGGGTTTAGAAATCCGAATTTCATATATCTACTCGGCAGTGATATTGATTATTCGATTGCATACATTGATAATAGTGGGTTGAAGATATTTACAACCATGCTCAATCAATCATTATGCAATAAAGAATATGGTGAGATTGCTGAAGTTATAGTGTTTAAAAGTATACGCGAAGTAATTCAGAAAACAAGCAGAAATTGTGCAGTGGATTACTCACATGCACCATATTACATTTATAGGAAAATTAAGGGGCATAGGAATGCGGGAGAGGTGCTCACTGCAATACGAGAGGTTAAAGATGATTATGAGATAGAAACCATGCGCACTGCAAGGAGAAAAACAGTCAAGATGCTCGATAAGATTGATGTGTGCGGGAATGAGGACAGGATATACCGCAATATGCTCGTTGCTATTGCTGGGATGGGATGTGCGGCCGCATTTGATCCAATAGTTGCAAACAGCTCAAATGCAAGGTTCCCTCACTATAAGCCCGGAAAAGGGAGAGTGACTGATTATGTCTTGATAGATGCTGGTATAAGGTATATGAATTACAACTCAGATATAACAAGGTGCATAGGGAACGTGCCGAAAGAGTATGCAACATTAAAAGAGATTGTGATGGAGATATGTGATTTTGCATACAGTGGTACAGAAATTAATGAATTCCTGGAAAATGTGGATAATGTGCTGGCACGGTATAAGATTCCTACAATGCCGCATTCGATCGGCCACGGAATAGGTATTGAGGTACACGAACTGCCACACCTCAGGAAAAACAGGAGTAAAAATATACTGAAAGAGAACTCTGTGATAACAATAGAGCCGGGAATCTACAATAGGAATGGCCTCAGGTATGAAGACATGTTTGTTATCGGCAAGAAAAAGGCAAGAATAATTTGAGAACAACATAAAAAAGTATGGAAAATTAGATCAATCCAATGCTTGCTGCAACAAGCGCGCTTGCGAAGACAAGGGAGACTGTGTTCAGCACTTTTATGAGCGCGTTCAGTGCTGGCCCGGCGGTATCCTTTAACGGATCACCTACTGTGTCACCAACAACTGCTGCCTTGTGCGTATCACTTCCCTTGCCTCCAAGGTTGCCTGCCTCTATATACTTCTTTGCATTATCCCAGGATGCACCTGCAGTACACATAAACAATGCAAGAAGGAAACCGCTGGCAATCGCGCCTGCAAGCAATCCGGCAAGTGCTGCTACACCAAAAAGGTAGCCGACAAGCAGAGGTGTGGCCACTGCAATTATCCCAGGAAGTGCAAGCTCTCTCAATGCAGTTGCCGTGCTTATGTCAACACATCGTGCATAATCCGCCCTTGCTTTCCCCTCCATAAGCCCTTTGATTTGTTTGAACTGTCGTCTTACCTCTTCCACGATCTCAAATGCTGCCCTGCCCACTGCAAGCATAAGGAGTGAAGAGAATATGAAAGGGAGCAGTGCACCTATGAAAAGGCCCACCACTACAGGTGCTTTAAGCAGGTCTACTGCACCCATCTTGCTCTCCGCAGCAAACGCGGCAAACAATGCAAGGGCACCCAGTGCAGCACCACCTATGGCAAACCCTTTAGTGGTTGCCTTGGTCGTATTGCCAACCGCATCAAGCTCATCAGTCACCTTCCTTACCTTCTCTGGCATACCGGACATTTCAGCAATCCCTCCAGCGTTGTCAGTTATAGGGCCATACGAGTCAACCGCTATAACAATACCACTGAGAGAAAGCATTGCAGCCGCTGCCAAAGCTACACCATACAATCCTGCGAGCTTGTAAGATGCGATTATTGCAAGCACAATAACAAGCGCTGGAAGTAATGTTGCTTCCATGCCAACTGCAAGGCCTGTTATGAGGTTTGTGCCTGCACCTGTACTCGATGCTTTTGCAATCTTGCGCACAGGCCCAAACTGCGTGCCTGTGTAGTACTCTGTTATGAAAAAGAGAAGTGCAGTCACAAGCACGCCAACAAGTGTCACCAAAAAGAGTGGTGAGAGACCTTGGTATGCAAGCGTCAGCAGTAGCATTACTAATGCTGTTACAAATATGCCTGTATAAAATGAGTGCATTATGTTCTTGTTCCATAACTTGACAAACATCGACCCTATGATGCTTGCGAGCACTCCAAACGCCGCAATACCCAAAGGTATGAGCGTAAACTGAAGCGTTGAGCCTAACAGCATTGCTGCTATAACTGTTACCACAAAAGATTCAAACACATCTGCAGCCATGCCTGCACAGTCTCCTACATTGTCACCTACATTATCTGCGATTACTGCTGGGTTTCTTGGGTCATCCTCCGGAATGCCTTTCTCAACCTTCCCCACAAGGTCTGCACCAACATCAGCCGCTTTTGTATATATTCCACCACCTACCCTTGCAAACAGCGAGATAAGAGAGGCTCCAAACCCATAACCGACAAGTGGTGCAAGGTCGCCACTAAACAGTATGTAAAGCACACTTAGCCCAACAAGGCCAAGGCCTACAAGAGCCATTCCTGTAACTGCACCTCCCTTAAATGCTGTTGAGAGCGCCTCCTTAAGCCCTCTGTTGGCAGCATCTGCAACACGGACATTGGCCCTGACTGCAGTTTGCATACCTATATAGCCTGCGAGCGCTGATGAGAGTACTCCTGCAAGGAATGCCATTGTGGTGGACATACCAACAAAATAAAATATTATCAAGCCAAGCAACACCACGATAGGTAATAGGGTTGTGTACTGCCTCATCAGGTATGCATTGGCGCCTTCCTCTATTGCCTTGGATATACTTTGCATCTTTTCATTGCCTTTTGATGATCTCAGCACGCTGAGTATAAGAAAACCTGCATAGACCAGTGCCAAAATCCCAACAAAAAGTGCAAAGTAGACCTCACTTATACCAAATATCATTTATTGCTCACCCCTACACAAACAGTTGTGTCTTATGATTAAAAAGTTTTTAAATGTGTTATTCTCTTCCAGATCACTCACGACTCAGTACCCAAGGCCCCATCATGCTAACAGAAATA
>JBMFNT010000001.1:0-38550 GCA_049970015.1 Candidatus Micrarchaeia archaeon | reverse complement strand
ATGGGCCAATATAGACAACAAAAACAAGAATACCTATACCCAACCAAACCATCCAGTTCCATGCAATTATTTTGCTCATGCTAACAGAAATAATGGGCCAATATAGACAACAAAAACAAGAATACCTATACCCAACCAAACCATCCAGTTCCATGCAATTATTTTGCTCCCATCTAATGGAGGTACTGGTAGAAGGTTAAACAGTGCAAGCAATCCATTAACACTATAACCAATAAGTGCAATCTCGCTAAGGGTTGATTTTGGGCCTGAGTATGCAACCGCAAATGGCAGCAGTGACAGGAAAATAAGGGCGAGTACAAGATTTGTCAACGGCCCTGCAAGAGAGATCAAGCCATTCTGTTTTCTAGTTATCCTTTCACCATATATGTACACTGCACCGGGTGCTGCAAGCACTATCCCAAACAATATTGCAAAAACAAGGCACATGAATAGGCCCAGCGGCCACATCCTAAACCCTGCAACTGCACCATACCTCTGTGCAACAAACTTGTGCGCCATCTCATGAAGTATAAAACCCAGACCTACAGCTATTATCAATACGCCAAGCTGTTTTGCAATCTCAACAATAGAATACTTAAACAGACCAAAAAACCCTATCTGCGCAACAAGTATTGCAAATGATATTACAAGCATGGCAATGACTATCTCCTCAATTTCACGCGTATCAATACCTAACATTAACTCCACCTACCTATATATTGCCAATGGCCGTTCATAAATACATAACATTAACTTCACTTACCTCGCCTTTGCCTCTGCCTCATCTTCAATCACTACGCGCGCTTTAGAGAAAGTGCCTGCATATGAGATTACCCTACACCTATGCTCATTACCATCTTCATCCATAATCATTATGTGCGAACCTATGCGCCCACTGTTCAATGCCCTGCCATACTTTAAGCCATAGTGTGCAAAAGGGGTTGGGCTTGCAAAAACCACAATATCACCCTCACGCACACCACGCAGGTGCGGGTACCAGAACGGTGAAAGAAGTGTTATTGCAACAGCCACCGCCAGCATCTTGAGCAAAAGCATCAAGTCGCTATCTGGTATTATTGCAAATAGTATGAGAGCAAGTGCAAAAGAAACCAAAAATGTTGCAAAAAATGCCTTAATGTTTATTTATATCACCTGTATATTATATTCTCCATCTCCTTGAACTTCTCTATTCTTCCTATGTCGGTCTTCGTAAGAGATGGTTTTATGTTTCCGATTGCCTTTTCAAAATCGCTCATTGTAATCTTGTCATCAACCCTGTTCTCCCTTATCAAAATCATGCCTGCCTCCTTGCATACCCCTTCAATGTCCGCACCTGTGTACCCCTCAGTCATTGTAGCAAGCTTTTTGAGGTTTACATCCTTGGCTAATGGCATATTCTTTGTATGCACCTTGAATATCTGTTCCCTTGTATTCTCATCAGGCATAGGTATCTCAACTACGTAATCAAACCTTCCTGTCCGAAGCAATGCGGGGTCGACTATGTCCGGCCTGTTTGTTGCTGCCAGTACAACCACATTCTTAGTATTTACCATGCCATCAAGCTCTGTTAGCAATGTGTTTACTATCCTTTCAGTCACCTTAGAGCCCTCATCATATCCTCTGACAGGTGCTATAGCATCAATCTCATCTATAAACACTATACAGGGGGCTGCCTGCCTTGCCTTCCTGAATATCTCGCGCACTATCTTTTCGCTCTCGCCAACCCATTTGCTAAGCACCTCCGGCCCCTTTATTGAGATAAAGTTTGCCTCACTTTCAGTTGCAACCGCTTTTGCCAATAATGTCTTCCCGGTTCCAGGTGGGCCTACTAAAAGAACACCACGGGTCGGTCGTATCCCAAGCTTTTCAAAGTACTCTGGATGCTTAAGCGGAAGCTCAACTGCCTCTGAAAGCGTTTGCTTGGCATTGTCAAGCCCGCCAACATCTTCCCATCTCACATTTGGCACTTCAGTAAACACCTCCCTTAATGCGGAAGGTAATATCTCATTCATCGCATCAAGGAAATCGGATTGTACAACTTCAATCTTCTCAAGCGCTTCCGGAGGTATCGGCTCATCAAGATTAAGCTCTGGTAATGTTCTCCTGAGCGCACGCATAGCTGCTTCCTTACTCAGAGATGATATGTCCGCACCAGTATACCCATAAGTAATATCTGCAATTCTCTTGAGGTCAACATCCTTACCCAAAGGCATATGTCTCGTATGAATCTCAAGTATTTCAAGGCGCGCATTCCTGTCAGGCACACCTATCTCAATCTCCCTATCAAACCTGCCGGGCCTCCTGAGTGCCTGGTCAATCGCATTCTGCCTATTAGTTGCACCTATCACTATCACCTGACCTCTGCTCGCAAGGCCATCCATAAGGGTAAGCAGCTGGCTTACCACCCTCCTCTCAACCTCGCCAGTGGCCTCCTCCCTCTTAGGGGCAATTGCATCAAGCTCATCCATGAATATGATGCTTGGCGCATTTTCCTCTGCTTCTTTGAAAAGTTTTCTCAACCGTTCCTCACTCTCACCAACATACTTGCTCACAAGCTCTGGGCCACCAATATAATAAAAGTTTGCCTCACTCTCGCTCGCAACTGCTTTTGCGAGTAGTGTTTTTCCTGTGCCCGGAGGGCCATATAGCAAAACTCCCTTTGGAGGGTCTATGCCCAATCTCTGGAAAAGCTCAGGATGCCGTAATGGAAGTTCAACCATCTCACGTATCTTCTGAATCTCCTCCTTTAGACCACCTATATCTTCATAAGATATTGAAGGAATGCGGCCAAGCTCTTTTGCAGGCTCGCTCTTGATTGAAAGCTCAGTGTCATTGCCCACTAAGATAATGCCTGTAGGAAATGTCTGGGTGACAACAAGCGGGAAAGGAGTACCAAATATAGCAACATATATGACATCGCCACGGGTTAGTGCCCTGCCAACCAACCTCCTTTGAAGCATTTTGTCAAAGCCCGGTGAGAATTGCATCGGTTGCTTTGGTGCAAGCGTAATCTTCTTTGCCTCTTTCACATCTGCCTTCTTTATTATGATCCTGTCACCTATTGCAACACCTGCATTCTGCCTAAGGTACCCGTCCATACGTATCAGGCCATACCCTTCATCACGGGGGTGTGCCTGCCAAACAATTGCTGCAGTGGATTTTTTGCCCTTCAGCTCAACAACATCACCAGTAGTAACATCAAGCTCCTTGCGTGCTGCACTGTCAATCCTCACAATCCCCCTGCCAACATCATGTTGTAATGCCTCGGCAACCTTTAACTCAATCTCTTTCACCAATTATAACACCTTTCCATAGTTAATAGAAAGATAAAGGGGTGTAAATTTAAATTATTTTACACTTTCATTTGGGAATATTCTCCGCCTTTCTCTATCTTCCCTTTCAAACCTATCCTTCTTGCGTATCCACTCGATTATAAGCTCTATGGGTACTTGTAGATCTAGTTTGTTCTTCTTGTCCCTGTCCTTGACAGGTACTATGATGATAGGCTTGTCTCTCATGAGTGTTTATTCATCTTACAAGTATATATACTTTTCTTTGCACCAAAATAGTTTTTATTTGTACACTTTTCAACATATGCTGGTGATGAGATGGCACGGTTCAAGTGCGAGGATATGGAGGTATATAATGAATTAAGGATGGCATTAAGAGAAGATGAGCAGCAGGTGCTCGATACTGTCGCGCTTGGGGTTTTCACGCAGGCATATGCTGCACTTAGAAGAAGCTTGCATGAGCAATCCAAAAGCCTGCCTGCAACGGATCTGGAAGAGTTTGCCGAGAGGGCAACGAACATTTACAACACGCTTCAGTGCTATGAGGACATTATGCTCAACATAAATGCCTCATTGCAGCCTTCAATTGCAAGGTTTATGCAGCTCGAGAATGCTGATGTGCTTGACAATGCATTCTCAAACTTCTTGAAACTGAATGCTACATTCACTTACAAAGACCTCATGAATTACTTTAGTGAGAGATACTCAGAAAAAAGGCTGATCAAGTATGTAGGAAACATCCCATTATACAAGAAGACTCTTATATTTGATAAGGATGAGATAGATGTGCGACTGCAAGACCTTGTAAACAAGGGTATAATAGTACAGCTTGAAAGCAGTGTGCAGATAGCAAAAAACAAAGGGAAGAAACATGGTGGCCTGCCAAAGTCTGAAAAGGATATGTTCCTCTCAATGCCTGTGCTATATGGGATCTTTGCTGGCCAGTGGAACCCACTGATTGTCTACCCAGAGATTGAAAATGTTGCAAGCGAGACATCGCGCGTGCTGAGAGAGATAATGTCAGTAGACGGTGAGGAGAGTGGGTATGCAAGCAAGGTACTCAAGCTCATATTCAAGGATTCTAGCGTGGATAAAGTTATGGTAAACATTGCAGGAGTGCTTGAGATGTACTACGAGCAGATGAACGAGCAAAAGCCGGAGTTTCTGGTTGAAGGCTCAGATGGCACAACAATATCACTAAAACAGCTAGATGGTGAGATATACGAGAGTATAAGTGTGTGAGCCTAAAAACACTCACCATCAATGCTGTGCACACAGAGCAATGCCTTGTATAACTATAGGAGTATACTCTATTTTCAAGCCAGCATTAGTATAGATGTTCTCGATTGGAGCACTCATAAATATTTTTATTGGATTACCTTTGCTGCTGTTTAAGTTGAAATGGATAACTAGGTGGTTATCTTTTGTAAAAAGCCCTCTCACGAAATCTACAGATGTAATTTCCCAATCCTTGTACATTATTCTCTCTTTAAGTTGTATTGTTTCACCTTCATTTATTTCTTTTGTATTTCCATCATAGTACACCAATAAGGTTGAGATTCTTTTTCCAGTTCTTTCAAATACAACAGAGCTTTTCCAGTATTCCGAACTGCATTCTATATATTGGCCATCAACTGCATTTAAAGAAACATCTTCATTTTTGATTGAAATGGATGTGACTACCTGGTTTGCCCCTACATCTATTTCCATTATGCTCGCTTTTACACCACACCTGAGCAATATAGATTCACCAACTGCACTTATACTCTTACTAACCTCGCTATATTTTTCATTATTCTCTTCTTTCACAACTTTTACATATGCTGGAGGATTGCAAGAGTCATCCAACACCTTTGTCCCATAACTCGGATCAAGACAAGAAGTTGCAATGTTTGTAATAAATGCCACCAGCAATTTCTTTGCAAATTCTTTGGTGCGCATACCTTTAGCACGTACACCTTCTGCTACCAATTTCTTACTCAATACCATAATCTTCTTCTGTTACTCATCGTTTAAAAACATTATTAATTTGCATAAGTCTAACTTAGCGTATCTCGCAAAAATACTATACAAATAAAAAACTTACCTTTTTGAAATGTAGCGGATGTGGGCATAAAGCCTGAACTATAAGGTGAGAAAATGGGGTTTTACAAATATTTGACTGAGGCTTTCCAGAAAGAGTATAAGGAAAGGTCTGATTTGTACAGAAGACGGCTGACTGAGTGGCGCAATGGCCCGGCAATAACACGCGTGGAAAAGCCACTCAATTTGAGCAGGGCACGAAACCTGGGGTACAAAGCAAAGAAAGGGTATGTTGTTGTGCGTGTAAGAATAAGGAAAGGACTGCGTAAGGTGCCAAAGCCGGATAGGGGAAGGAAGCCATCACACATGGGAAGGTTTTTCTCAGCACGGCTTTCTGACCAGGCAATCGCAGAGCAAAGGGCTTCCAGAAAATACATCAACCTCGAAGTGCTAAATTCCTACTGGGTTGGGGATGATGGCATGAACAAGTATTTTGAGGTTATACTTGTTGACCCACACAGGAAAGAGGTTGAAACTGCAGCAAAGAATATTAAAGGGAGGGCGTACAGGGGACTGACAAGTGCTGGAAGGAAAGCAAGGGGATTGTTATATAAAGGACTGAGAAGGCCTAAGCAATGAGACAATACTTTGATCTGCATGTCAATTTTGAATGGAGAGAGTATACACGGGAGGGGTATACAAAAGTATTTATTCCAAATATGATGGGTGTAAACAGTAGTTATAATGATGATAGAATAAACATTGCTGTATACAGCAAGGACTCAAAACTGCCAAAAAAGTATGATTTGGTTTTCGTGCAAGACTACTTGCCAGATATTGAAATGTTTGCTAAAATGCGTGGAGGGGCGGTTGAGCTTAACTTGAATTACATAAAACAAGCAATGATGAAAGGAAGAATGCACAGGGTAAGATCTTTTTGTAGTGCACTGCTTGCATACAACGTTCCTTATGTATTCACATCTGGAGCTGAAAACATTTTCGAGGTTAAATCTCCAAAAGAGATGGCATTTGCAGGCGAGCTGCTTGGGTTTACACAGAGACAGGTGTTGCATTCCATGAGCACAACAGCACAAAGCATACTGAGGGAAAAAAAATGGTTATGAAAAAAACTGTAAGGGACAGGTACAGGTATATACACTTTATGTATGAAGGGGAACACAGGTCTGACCTGGAGAAATGGTTACGGGCAGAGGTTATGGCCATGGTTGGCCTTATTAACATGCCATACATTAAACTAGTATCATATGACCAAAACACAAATACTGGAATAATCAAGTGTAGCAAAGAAGGGTTTGAGAGGCTGCGCTCTGCACTTATTTTTATGTATGGGAAAAATTATAGGATAAAACTGATATCAAGCTCGGGCACAATTAAATCGCTTCTTTAGGTTTCTAGATATTTCCACTTTATGACCGGCCAGTCCTGTTTAAGATGTTTGTGTTTGATGCTCCGGAGAAAGGTTTACTATACCAGTATGAATAAGTAGAGAAAACATTTATATAGAAAGCAATACATAATATCATTTGTCTGAAAAGGTGGTTGTATATGGATATCCAAAATAAACCACTGGCTAATGTGGAATCCTTGAAAAAGGATGATGCTAAAAAGTCAAAAATACTTAGAGAGATTAAAAGAATTGCTGGAATTACTCTACTCTCTGCATCTATAATGCTTACAACTAATTGTGCAACAAATAAGGCGCTAATGTATGCAGCCCGTGATGGCCGTACAGAAATTGTAAAATTGCTTTTAGAGAAAGGTGCTGATGTGAATGCAAAGGATATTTTGGGCCTGACCGCACTAAGGTATGCAGCCGAGAATGGTCATAAAGATGTTGTGGAATTGCTCAAAAAAGCAGGTGGTCATTGAGGGGTTTTATTTTGAGTTTTCACATTACTTTTTTGGAATAAACACAAGCTACAAAAATTAAGGTTAGTTGGTGAAGAAATTCACTTAAAAATTCTTCTTACTTTTTCTTCTATATGCTTCTGGCCTTTTCCGTACACATGAGGCAGCAGTGCACCGCTGAATGTTCTTGGTATATGTAACAGTTCGTGAAGAAGCGTCTTTTCCTTTTCATGTTCAGGAAGATGGTCAAAATTTTCATGCAGTACTTCTAGTACATAAAATGTATCTATGTCAAGTGCTGTTTTCCACGCCTGTGGCATGCTCCATATCCGTGCATATGCATGTGCTGAACTATTGTACGAGCGAACACAAAGCACGCGAAACTCATTTATGTGTGGGAACTCATCCCTGTATTTTTCCATTACTGAATACAGCATTCGCTCAACATCTGGGGCCTTTTCATACCGTATAGAAGGCATAGCTAACTTTTGTATGGCAAGTTTTAATATGATTAAGTGCATTACCAAAATAAGGCCAAACAATACTGGTGTGGATTTTTTAAATGTTATTGTAGATATTAGAACCGGTGGAAACATGAAACTTGTTAATATACTTGTCCTTGTGCTTGCATTGAGTGCTATAGTAAGCGCGGGTGTAGGTGAAACGATAAACAACCTATGCTATCAAGCGAGAGGCATGATGCCAATAATCGCATTCATACTCATTGTTTTTGGTGGGCTCGTTTATGCTGCAGGCCAGGTACTCGGTGCTGAGATGCGCTCAAGAGCAACTGTATGGGCAACTACTATGGTGATAGGTGCAATACTTGGCTTAATCATTGCTGCGAGCGCTCCTGCAATTGTCCATATAGTTGCAGATGCATTCAATTTTGACCTTGAAACATATCCATATACTTGTGAAGAGATGATATGATGGATTTTAATGAAATGCTCGCATATGGTACGCTTGGAGCAAGCTTTGTACTTCTCTTGTTTGCAAGCCAGTTTGCTCCAATTGCTCTTATCGCAATAGTGCTTGCAGGAGTATCATACCTGTTCTATGCATGGGGAAATATATATGTGCCATTCCTGACCCAGTTCAAGAAAGATATTTATGTTGATTACAAGTACGAGTTGCCAGCAAGCGAGGATGCGCTGATAAAGAAGGAAGGCGAGGATTACATAGCCACAGTATTTCTGAATCTTGATGTGTATGAAACAATGACTAACAAGAGTGATGATGAGATAAAGGAGTATGCACGATACTTTGAACGTACTATCTCCAGTATAAGAGATCCAATAAAGCTGTGTGCAATAATATATGAGAGAGATATGCGTAAGTATATTGAAAACATAGAGGAGAAGAAAGCAGAGGTTGAGAATGCAATTGCAACTGAGAGACAAAAAAAGAAGGTTGATGAGAGAGAAATAGAAGTCCTTGAAAGGGAAAAGCTGATGTGGGAAAGAAGGTTGGAGTCTTTGTATAAAGGAACAGGCAAACCTATGGCAGTGGCATATATAGTTTCAGTATCTGCAAAAGGTGCAACGAAAGATTCTGCGCTTAGTGCAGCCCGTGTTAAGGCAAAGGAAATCAAGGCAACATTCACAAGCGGGATGTCATTGAGGGTAGATGAACTTGCGCATAACAGAATGCGCATGTGCTATGAATGGGAGGCAATGTCTCCTGAATGGTGAACACATATGCAAAAACGTATCCCAAAGCTGTATATGATTGTAGGAGTTGCGTTCGTGGTACTTGTTGCATTATACATATCATTTCATGCGGGCATACCATTGTTTGTGCTAGCAGTCATCATGGCAGGTATTGTGGGGGCATTCATTTACATAGGATACCTCATAACACCGCTTATTACAAGAATCTTCAATATTACTTATAAGAAAGGGGAGTATGTTTTTCCACCAGGGCAAGATGTAATAATCAAAAAAATTGGGAACAAATACATTGCTGCAAAATACCTGCTTATGAACATACCTGAGCGTGAGGAGGTATCAGGGAGGGGGGAAGAAAGGATGGATGTATACCTGCAGGATTTTGAGAATGCTATAGCATCGATGAATGTGCCTGCCAAAATAAGCTTGCTCATGTCAACAAAGGATGTGAGCGCATACAGGGAAAGTGTGCAAGCAAAGGTGTATGAATATAGTCTAAGGATTAAAAGGGAGATGGAGAAAGCTGAGCCAGATGTCATAAAAATAGATAGGTGGCAGAAAGAGAAGGATGTTTATGAAAATCTCCTCAAAAGGCTTGCAGGTGGTGTAAAACCTATTGGAGCGGTCATGTATGCAGCCACTTTTGCCAAAGGAATTACACCTCAGGAGGCGCGCGACAAGGCATTGTCCCAGGCACGCGAGATAAAAGCTGTCCTCTCAAACAACCTTAATGTAGAGGTTATAGACCTTGTAGGTGAAGATGCTGAGATGTGTCTGGATTGGGAGTTTGTAATCCCAACCAGCTATGATGAACTGATTGAACTTACCGGGTGAATGCATGGGTGTAATAAAGGTAAAAAACAAGAAGCTGTACAGCTCTGATGTCGCAAGCAGAGGAATTATAACAAGGCCTCCAGAGCCTCCAGCCGAGCTTATTGTTGGAAACCCAAAAAACTCAATATATATTGGAAGAACGGCAGTGTTCAATGAGCCATTCCACTGGAGCTATGAGACTGTAACAAATCCACATATTGCAGTTGTTGGTATAACAGGTGCAGGTAAATCGTATTTCATCAAAACCTTTCTAACGCGTGCATCTTTCGTGTGGAAGAGCAATGCACTCATAATAGACTGGGCAGGAGAGTATAGGGAATGGGTAAAACAGACTGGTGGAAAAATACTTTCGCTTGGGAAAGGATCTTATTTGAACCTGCTTGACCTTGCAGGCATGAGACCACTTGATAGGATCAAGCAAGTTATAAGGAGCCTTGAAATACTGACTGACATTGGGAACTACCCGGAACAAAAAAGGCTGAGTGAAGAGGCAATCGAAAAAGCATATGTTGATAAGGGATTCAGGTTATCAGAAAAAAACCAGAAAGATGCTCTGGGTAATCTACTGGTGCCGCCAACACTCAAGGATGTTGTGAGGATACTTGAGGACAAGCTTAGCTCGGGGACTTATGAGTTCCCGGTTGAGCTGGAGAATGCAATCTACAGAATAAAAAAGTTTACTAGGGAAGGTGAGGATTTCTTTGCAGAACAAAGCACAATCAAGCTGGATGAACTAATCTCCTCAGGTCTTGTTGACCTCGACCTGTCCGGATTACCTGATGAGACGATGAGGGCGCTTGCCGCGCTTTCAATACTGCAGTTCATAAAGGAGAAAATGCGCGCCGCGGGATGGGCAAAGGAGAAGGGGATACGACTCATAATAGTGCTTGATGAGGCCTGGAAGATTGCAAAGGATGAAAATAGCGATGCTGTTATGATTGTGAGGGAAGGTAGGAAATACCAGTTTGCGTTATTGGTTGCATCACAAAACCCTACTGATATAAGCGAAGCAATATTCTCAAATGTTGGAACAACATTCATATTACGTGTCAAGTTTGAAAAGTTTCTGGATTACTTGCAGAATACACTTAACTTTAGCGAATATATGAGAAAACAGATTGCAAAACTTGGTGTTGGGCAGGCCGCCGTAAACATGGCGCTGCAAACAAGCACTCCATACCCTGAAACTTTCATACTTTCGAGGATTGAAGGGGAGGAGCCGGTGGTTGAGTACTTCCTTGATGTTGAGCCAAAACTTGTTGGAGGGGAGGAGATTATGGGTAAGACACTTTCGTTCGAACGTGATGAATTACGAAGAAAGCTGAGGTTGTTCGGCCTTGCTGATGATAAGGTGGAGGAGATTACTTCAACATTTGACAAATTGAATAGGCATATGGATGTTGTTGACTTTGTCATAATGCTTGAGAGGTATGGTGTTGAAAGGGGTGACATTACTGGGTTCCTAAAAGACCTTGGTGTAGAGGATAGTGTTATCATAAATATATTCACTGAAGCCGACTATAAGAAGTTGGGGGTGCGTGGTGAAAGCACGGAGGTTGAGTTAGGTGGATAAATCTAAACCTAAAAAGCATAAGGTTGAAAAAGGAGATGGTGTAGGAAAAGAAGTGTGCATTATGTGCACCCAGAGGACTCATGGCCAGAGGGTTGAGGAGGATTATGTAATATCCGCTATAAGATGGGTAAAAAAAAGGCTCAATGCTGAAAAAGGAAACACCCTTGTTGTATGCGATAAATGTATGGACTCCTACAAGAAAAGGCGCGGCGAGTTTGAGAGGTCACTGTTGATGTATGGAGGAGCAGGTATAGTTATAATGATCATCCTGATTCTTCTGAACCTGTCATTAAGCAGCTTTCTGGCAGGCATATTGTTGCTTATCTTCATGCTTATACTTGCACACATAAAGTATGTGCCAAGGCTTAGGGAGGTTAAGTAGATGGCTGAAAAAAGCACACCTGCAAGCGAAAAACATAATGACATTATTTCTGAGCCGATGGGTGCATCGTTCAAGATAGCTGCAAAGCTGAATATTAGCTTAAAGGATATTGCAAAAAAGGCGAGCAGTATTCCTGGGATAGAGATTGTCGAGCTTAAAGATAGGGTGGCTCTCATAAAAGTTGAGAGCAGGGATATAGATAACATACCCTACCTTTTTATCATAATATATCTAAATACAGATAGCATTGAGGTTATGTACACAGTCACTCCAGAGATAAGCCTAAGGAAAAGAAGACTGGAGCTGTTAAGGTACGTGTCAAATGTGCTTGCAGTAATGGGCGATGCATACACATTAGACATAACAAGTTTTATGCAGGTACTTGATGTATTCCTTGCTGAGATAGGTGAGTTTGCAACATCTAACTACGAGAAATTGTATGTCAAGTATGATACCTTGCTGTCAAGAGTTAACGAGCTGAAGAGGCAGATTGAAAAGCTTGAGGAGAGTAATAACAAGCTGAGCAGAGAGTTAATAGAGATGAGAAATGAGAGGGACCAGCTCAAACTGAGGGTTGATGAGCTTGAGAAATATTCAGATGACACGCTAATGCTGAAAATACAGGAATGGATAAGAGAGCATGGTAACGAAATTAACATAGATGATTTTTGCAAGTTGTACAAAGTGCGTGAGAGCAGGGTTGAGCAGTTGCTTAACAAGATGGTGTATGAAGGATACCTCGAAATAAGGAGATAGCCGGTGTATTTTATGGCAGAGGGTAAGTCATACAAGTTTACGCTAAAGAAGAAAAAAGAATATACTGTGAAGTTTAAACCACTCAAGGAAAAGTCTGTCGGGATGGATAAAATACGTGAGATTGCACTGGCATTTATTAAGACAAAGACAGGTAAGGGGGATGTGAAAAGCGCAGAGACAATGCAGAAGAATAAACCAATTCTCAAAGGAGTGATGAGAAAGCTGTTTGTGTATTTGGGTGCTGTGCTCATATTAATAGGTATCATTTTTGCGTACATACTGTTCATGATGCAAGGTGCAGGCATTGGTGTTGTTGCACCTGTAGCACGGGAAGTTCCTTCACTGCAATTGGATATTATAGATTACGGGTTGGCCAACATAAATGGTCACGGGGTATATACCCCATATGTGATTTTGCATGCTCGCGGGAACAATGTAAAGGAAATAGGAGTGTTTATGGAAGCATCTGACGGCCCGTTGTATGATGGGATATACGTGCTGAACTCACGGCGTGAGCAGGGCAGCCGTTACAGCGAGTTCAAGGATGAGTTGCAGAGAGAATTCTCAAAGTTTGGTGTGTCAGTGAACGAAATATACCTGGAAGAGCTGGAAAGCCTGCCTGAAGGGTCGCATCCCCTGATAATTGTTCCAACTGGATTTATGCCAGCTTCACTTGCATCACCACATGGGAGTGGTAAAAATGCTGTTGAGCTTACAAGGAAAGGCGCCACTATAATCTATATAGGGTTTGGGTTTGACCAAGGGCTGATGGATGAGAGAAGGGGAAGGATTTTCCCAGGCACTGACTACTCTGTGGAAGCAGTTTCAACTACGCTTGGGATAGATATTACAAGTACAAGATCCAGTCTTGATGGCATGCTATTGAAAGACGTTAGGTATGGTGTGGTACCTGCGTATCAAAAGAATGTACAGTACACTGCCGATGTAAAGCTTGCAAATAACGGAATTCCTGTTGTGAATTGGGGAGGGCAGGGATATCTCGTAATAATACCTAATACGCTTGACAGTGGATGGAATAATGGCAAGGAGGCCGCAACAGACATTGCTATGCTCATAAAGAATGCAGCATGGCTTAAAGAGTATGATAGATATATTGAAGCAACACCGGAAAGCTATTACAAGCTTGAAGACAGTAATGATGTGTACGAGACCTTGATAACAAAAGGAAAAGCAGGTATACAGGAAGGGTATGCAAGAATCTATACGCGGGCGTATAATGAGAATAATGAAATTGTAGATGTTAAGAGTAAGTATCTCAAGATATCAAAAACACAGAAAGGCAGTATAAGCAATTCGCCTTATGCACTCTCAGAAAAAATAAGCGGGAGAACTTTTGATGTTGAGGCATACTTCAATGAGAGCATTGACAGGTTCAAGCAGGCCACTGAGATTAGGCTGCGTTTGATAAACAGTAGTGGAGAGATTGCTGATGAGATCTTCTTTGGTGCACAGTATATATTACCCATAGATTATACACTAAAATCAGTATATGACCCAAAGATTGAGCATGGGGTATATATAATAAGGCTTGATGCGCCATCAACACCTCCATATACGTTTGCAAAATCAGTCCTGATAGTCCCACAGATAAACCTTATTCCGGAAAGGATCGATTGGAAAGAACAGATGTTTGTATTTAGTCTTGAAGTACCTGAACTTGAAGGTGAGGATATCACAAGTAGTTTGAAGGATACGTATGTTGTTATAGATGACAAGATTAGGCAGAAAATATCAACCACGCAGTCAGGTGAAAAAACCTTTGCTTATTTTAAGGTAGATACACCTTTAGAGGAGGGCAGGAAGCATACTTTCAGGTTTGAGGTTCAGAAAGGTCTTGTTTATGAGAGTGTTTCAAGTATATCCAGAATGTATTATGAGCAGTGGTGGTTCTGGTTTGTAATTGTACTTACTATGGGCATTGTTGCAATCGGCATTGCATTCAAGGCACGTGAAAAAGTCAAGTATTCACTGGATATCCCGGAGTTTGAGGCCAGGGCAAAAAAGAAGATATATGTAAAGAAGGATATGATATTTGATATATTTGAGAGGATCAATGCCGAGTATGGGTGGGAACGTATGCCGCTCTCGCTCAAAGAGATAAAAAATGGATTCAGGAAAATCAGTTATATGGGCAGGCCTATACTAATAGGAGATTATAATACACAAATAATCCTAGATAAGTTGATGCACCTGGGAGACATAAAGATGTACTTGGACTTGTATGCACTTTCAAAATGGGAGACAGACAGATATAACTATAAGTATCTCGCAATGTTCAGGAAAATGCGAGATATCCTCATACCTGCGGCAATACCATTCACAAAGCTTGGGGAGCGTGAGGATTGTGATACGTACATAAAAATGAGAAATGAAAACCTGAAAATAATCATATGCACTGGTGAGAACTTACTTGAAAGAATAGAAAGGGCCATTTCAGGTGAGGAGAGGACAGTTTTGCTGTTTGCAGACGATGACTCAAAAAGGGAGTTTATAGAAAGCATAAGCAAGTATGGGAAGAGGGGTGCATCAATAAAGATTGCCCTGTTAAATGAGACAGTAATACCCCTAACAATAAACGAATTTTCTGAATTCATAAGGTAATCATGTACCCGCTACTTCTTCATATACTTTCTTCAGCAGCTTTGTCGTCTCCAGATGCGAGAATTTCATTGCTGTTTTAATTGCATTGACACCCAATGCCTGCCGTTTGCTATAAGTCAGGATTGCTTTCTCCGCACACTCTTCAGGAGAATCTGGGTTGAACAACATACCATTATAGCCTTCAATAACAATCTCTTTCAATGCAAGATAATCTGCACCGCACACGGGAAGGCCTCCAGACATTGCCTCAATACCACTTAACCCCTGTGTTTCAAACTTAGAAGGGAATACAAAAACATCTGCACTCTTGTAAAGGTGTGCTACCTTATGTTCTTCAACAAAACCTAAAAAATCAAATGCTCCAGAAACCTTTTCTTTTGCAACAAGTTCCTTGTAATACTGCTCAGCTGGACCCGTTCCAGCTATAACAAAACGTGCATCTGGAATTTCCTTTATGATTTTCTTTGATGCACGTATCAACACATCAAGGTTTTTCTCGTGGACAAGGCGCCCAACAAAAAGAAATACTGCATCATCCTCTTTTAGATTAAACATCCCCCTATTCCTCTGCGCATTTGAAAAGAATTCTATATCTACTCCATTAGGAATAACACGAATATTTCTAAACCCGTTGGACTCCAAAAGGTCCCGTATGGTATTGGAGGGCACGATCGTAATATTGCACTTGTTGTAGTACCAGCGCAGGTATTTCCAAGCGATGCGCTTTGCAATATCCTGTATCACATGTTTGCGTGATAAGTAATGGGTTGCATACTGTATCAATGTATGGAATGAGCCTATGAATGGCAGCTTGCGCTTGCTTGCTATCCTGTATGCAGCTATACCCATAGTACCCATACCATGAGAATGAATTAATTCTATTTTCTTTGAGTCTATCACACTTGCTGATGGGTATGGGTTAAGGGCAAACCTGTAGCTCGGGTAAGGTGTAAATGGAATTGAGTCATAATAATAAACATACGGATCCTTGTTAGATTGGATCAGTTCCTTGGTGCCGCAGGTAAAAACAAACACTTCATCACCAAAAGAACGCAGCACCTGTTGTGATGAGATTATGCTTTTCACTACACCATCGACATTTGGCAGATATGTTTCTGTGTAGTATGCAATGCGCATTCAAACCACAAGCAAATAAGTCTTAAATGCGAAAAATAATTAAAGTATTTTACTTATCTTTGCGCAGTATCATGTTACCATACGGCCCTTTATAAATATTTTTGTAAAATTCAAACACTGCTTCCATATTTCCAGGAACCCTGTTTCCATCCCTGCAAACGTTGCCACCTGGATAGGTAACATCACAGTCTTCTATTATGTCATCCAAGTAATTTGAAGATCTCAAGTGTTTCACCTTCACTATCTTACCTTTCTTATCTTTTTCTCTTTCAAAAAGTTCTCCACCTATGTATAATATGAATCTGGACATCTTCTCAAAATCTTTGTTCAGTTCGTTGGCAAACCATGGGCGAATGTTGTTCTCATAGTATCTCTTGTCTTCGTTGTACTTATCCTTAGAAAATAGTGTTTCAAATATGTAATCAACCTTTCTCATCAAGATCATTTTGTATTCCTGTATCGCCTGATCCATTCTCTGTATGGTCTGATCTCTATTTTCTATGGTTTTATCTTTTTTATACATTTCTTCATAGCATCTATTCATCAAACTATCAATTTTTGGATTGCATACATCATCACAATTGACCTGCATTGGCACTTCCTTATACACGGTTTTTACTTTTGTCTTATACACAGTTTGTGCCTGGGGCTTTGTCTCTTCCATTGTTTCTTTCAATTGTTCAATGCAAGGGTCATACAAAGAACAATTACAGTCCTGCTTTGCAACCGGTACCTCAACAATTCTTTCCGGTGCTTTGTATTCCGGAGCGTACGTATATAGCAGTGCAGCTACTGCAGCCGCACCGGCCGCATCATGAATAAGATCCCTGTACCATTCCTTATCCCTTAAAACTTTCTTCGTATCGATCCCACTACTAATAAGATCACGCATAATTATGGATAATTTGCCATCTGGGCTATCCTTGAGCACATTTCCACTTACTGTATTTATTGCTTTATTGAGCATGTTTTTTATGGCAGCCTCCATGTTGGTATATCTCATTTCACCATCATCCAGATGCTTTTCACAAAGATAATACAATGCGGACCTCATCTCTTCTTTTCTCAGGTATGTTTCTTTGGAGACAATCATCTTTGTAATCTCCCACAATCTCACGAATGGGTATGCGAGTATACTCCTTTTCTTAAAATACTTGAGCATTGATGGGTTTTCCTTAAAAGCGCTGAATATTATTTCATGATGTCTTTCAGGGAGCTCATTCTTAAGTGTTGAGTACATACTCCTTTTATGTACCTTGTTGAATATGCTCATTCTTTCACCTTGAAAGTATTCAAAACATGTGTATTTTATATACTTTTCTATTATTGCTGCTCAAAAATGTTGACTCACAGCACCTTCTCTAAAAACAATGTATGGCCATTATGTACTGCATAGATTAGTGCGGTTTGCCCATAATCATTTTTTACATTCACATTTGCACCTTCATTAATTGCATCCTGCACACCCTTCAGATCTCCTTTTTTTGCGCTTTTCAGCAGTTGTGCATTTAGTTTTTCTAAAAACAATTGCTTTTACCGCTTCTTTTAGAAGAGCACTCAAAAGACTTGACACACTCCCGCCCACGTTTTGATTTCTCCTCCTACTGAATCTAATAACTCCGGCAGTGTTTTATTGTTATCCAAGAAGACTTGGTATTTGCCTGTACGGATTCTCTTAAGATATATGAATTCAAATAATATCCTAACATCGTCCACAGAAACAGAAACTTGGGATGGTTTTTCCTTAGGTACTTGTTTTTACCTTTGCATATTACTTTTTATGCAATTAAATACAAAGATTTATAAATCATCTTACTACTCATACAGATATAAAATAATTATTAGCAAATTATTATCTATGGAGGCACAAACACAAAAGATCGATAAGGATATGGCATATGCTCTGGAGAGAGAGCTTATTCGTAAATCCTTCACGAACGAGCTTGCACGCAAGATTGAGAAAAAAGTTATGGACGTTGTTAAGTCTAAGATGGATATAAATTCAGTGGTTGATCTTCAGAAATATCTTAACAAAGAGCTGAGAAACACTTCTCTCAAGTTGAATGAAGATGGCATCTTTGGTAAGAATACCCTTGTTGCATTGTTCGCGTGGATGGAGAGAGAGGCATATAATGGGAACAAAAAGGTGGCAGGATACTTACGAGATATTCGTCAGATTGCATATCCATATATAGATGATACTATAGCTAATAAAGTATTGTATGGAAACAGAAAAGTATTTTTGGAATATATGGGTGTCAAAACCGTTGCGGAATTGCAGAATTATCTAGTAGAAAGTAAATTTGGAGACTATGCGAGTACCCAGATTGAGATAGATGGGATATTTGGCAAGAGGACATTCTTTGCGTTTGTTTCTGGAGTGCTTGAGGAACAGCCAGTGCAAGTGAAAAAAGTATCGCCAATTCCACGATTGGTTGCTAAGGTTGAGAAGAAGCCTGCAAGTGCAAGAGAGCAGATTGAGTATTTGAGCAAGGAAGATATTTCAACTCTTCCACTAGATGAAAATACAAAGAAACAGATTTCAGAACTTCTTGGTAAGCCTTACAGGTATGGAGGTACTTCACCGAAGCATGGCTTTGACTGTTCAGGGCTGGTAGCACACCTGTTTGAAGGAGTGCTGAAAGAATACAATAGATATCCATCTACAACTTACATATATAACGGTAGTACCCATTTAGTTAAAGATTATGATTTTTCAGAAAGTAGTTATCCTCTCATAATATCTGCCAGCAAGACTGTGCTTGACACTGAGCATGGCCATGTAGTTATAGACTATGGTATTATCGAAAAAGATGGCAAGAAACATCATATGATTTTTGAATCCTCTAGTAGTAAAGGAGGGGTAGTATTTTCACTTGTTCCTGAGGATACCTTCGAAAAGAAATTTAATAAGTACAGGGTATTGGACATCGAAGGGTATAAAAGTGTAGTGGACACAGTAAAGAAAGAGGAGGAGAAGAAAAAACTTGCTTTTTTACCAAAGAAAAAGGCATAGAGAGTACTCAGTAAATTATCACAAAATCCGTGCTTGTACTACCTCTTTTCTCCTGCTTTTTAACCACTTTTATCTCTTCTGTGTAGGGTCCAAAATTATTTTTTATTTCGATTGCCTTTACAAATTCATGGAGCTGTTCTTCATCCTTGCATTCGCAAACCACTTCAACATCTCCGTTCGGTAGGTTTCTTACATACCCCCCCACTCCTATTTTATTTGCAATCTCTCTTACAGTTGCTCTGTAAAAAACTCCTTGTACCCTACCCTTAGCTATGATTTTTGCCAGAATCATAGAACTTACCTTTCACGATCTCCTTTGCAATATGCATTTTTTCATCCTTTAGTTCCTTATGCTTTCTCATCCAATCAATTATTATTTCAAACATCTCTTTTTTGCATTCACCGCAGAGTAGTTTTCCACCATAACACCTGTCCCATCTCTCACTATTCCTTTTATCATCCATATCAAACATGTTAAAACCCAAATGATATATTGGGCATATCTCTGCACGCCCACCAAGTTTTCTCTGCTCCTCAATACTCTCTCTCCCTCCTGTGAATGCATTACCAAGTTTTCTTTTCAGGGTTTGTTCATTCTCGTTAAGCATCAGCATGGAATCAGGATTTCTTTTTGACATTTTTGTTTGACCATCAAGACTCAGTATTGTCTTGTGATATATTGCGGAAGGAGGTTTAAGCTTTAGTCTGTGCTCTTTATATGCAAGGTCCCTTGCAAGCCGTATATGTGGGTCTTGATCCAGTCCAACCGGAACAACTACTTGCTCATACCCGAAATCATTGTGCTGTGGCAGGTATATGTCCCCCATTTGTACCATTGCACACATGTATAGGCCCATATGCCTTTCACCATATATTGCTTCCATGGTAGCTCTTGTAGTATGTGTTGCAAATATGTTGGCAAGTTGTATCACACGCATTTCCCTACTTTGTCTATAAATGTATGCATTTTTTTCATCAAGCCCACAAGCAAGAAGGTCAGCCACATTGTCAATTGCAAACGCTTCGCTATTTTCATATGATTGCCCATTGTCAGCATATGCTTCCAGGTCAGCAATTGAGTAGAATACTTTTGCCCCAAACATTTTCTGCAGGATTGTGAGTTCAGCTGCAGTCAGTAGACTTCCCATATGGAAAGGACCTGTCGGCTTTATTCCGGACATTACAGCAACTTGTTTTCCTTTCTCATACTCCACAACAAACCTATCAAAATCGCGGTGGGCAATTATAATACCTCTGCTAAAAATGTAATACTCCTTAAACCTATCACGCAGCTCATTGCTGATTGGTTTCAACCCAAACTCCTCAAACAGCTTTTCTGCCTGTACTATTTCTGAACTCCATGGATTTATTCCCAACTATTCCACCTCAAGCACAGAGTTAGCATCAATTTCAATACCTTCAGAACCAATCGTAAACGGATGTATACTTGTAGAATGTTTTGATCCCCTCATTTCTATTATTTCAATACCCCTTTTTCTGTTTCCCTTGTCTCTGATATTATACAGATGTACTACAGTATCTGCAAGTGATTCGATACTTTTAGCTATGTTTGGATAGTCATGTGTCTCGCTTATGAGGAGTGATGTGCACCCCCATTTCCTTAACTTATCAATAAACTTAAGCATACCTTCCTTTCTTGCACGTTTTGTGTCAAAATGCATTCCCAGAATAGTTACAGTGTCAAACACCACCCTGCTCACAGCAAACTTGTCGATAAGGTTTATGAGTGTATCTTCCTGATCAAAAAACAGGTCAACTTCGTGTGGAGGATATGCGAGATAAGTAAGTTTTTGTGAATCCTCAAGTGTCTTGAGGTTCCATCCTAGTTTGAGCATGTTTCTATACATTGATTTTTTTGTTTCCTCAAAACACACATACATCCCATTTTCGTTATTTTCAGTGATTCCATTGTACAAAAACTGCATGCCAAATATGGTCTTGCCAGCGCCCACTCCTCCTGAAAGAGATATTATACTATTCCTAACAAACCCACCATCAGAAATTTCATCAAACCCGGGTATCCCGCTTGGTATCTTATCAATGCCCCTCTGTTTTATCATACTTACCACCACTCTTCCTTAGTTTCTCACCCAACTGTTCCCTATACTTGACATTCTTCAGGAATAGATTGAGTGAATCGCCCTTTAACGTATTTTTTACAATATAATTTGATAAGCTATAGCTCACTTGTGACACATCGTTCAGTGTTTCCTGAAGTTCCGAAAAGCTCACATGCACCTCTTCTGGCGAAAGCACTTCTATATACACTGGCCCATATGCACTTGCGAGCCTGAAAGCACTTCTGACATCTTTTGTTAGTACCTTAATCTCACCAGATGTTGAGAAGGTTTCCTTTCCATTAACTACATCTTTTATTGCGGGTTCAATTGTTCCCACTCCATAGACCACACCTTTTTCAGTAGTGATTTTTGCAAAAAGCTCCGTTAGCCTGTTTTTTACAGCTTCCTCGGAAGTCGCATGCGAATCAAAGTACATAAGAAACAGCACCCCTCCCTTGCTTATTGTTTCCTCATTTATCCTTTCAACATCTTTCATAAGTAGTGTTAAAGAACAAATGAATAAAATACTATAGAACCTGCCTTAGCAATAAGTTTATATATTGTTTGCCTCTTTAATATAATGCTGCGCATGGATGGCCATTAGAGCATTGTAGCGCTGTGAACTATGGTCGACAGTGCGCAGTATAGCTTGAGATGCTTAACTCTCAAGAGGTCGTTTATGGCATATCTGGAGGTTCATGTTCACCCAGGTTCACAAAGTTCACGCATATGCTTTGGCAGTAATGATGTATTAGAGGTATATCTTACGGAGAAAGCTGAAGGAAACCGTGCGAATATGCAGCTACTAAAGATGTTAAAAAAGGAATTTGGGTGCGAATCCTCTATTGTGCGCGGCCTCAGGGCAAGAAGGAAAGTGATATGGCTTGACATTGAAGGAGATGAGCTGAGTGAGATCATTAGTCCAGAGAAAAGAAAGGCTTGCAAAAGCGCTTGAATCTCTCTTGACAGAGCTGAACGAATGTATAGTAGTTGTGGAAGGAAAGAGGGATGTGCGTGCGCTCAACCGGATAGGTGTGAGATCACAAGTAGTAGTGCTTGATGCTATTGGAAAGATGGACCTGCATATGGGAATGCGCTTTGTCGTACTCACTGACTTTGATGCGGCTGGTGAAGTGAAGTTGCGAAAAGCAGAGTCAATACTTGCAGGGTTTCACATAATGCCAGACAATGAATTACGCCAAAGGTTTAGGCGGCTTTTCGGAGTGAGAACGATTGAAGATGTACCTTCTGCTTTTGAGAGTTTTGTAATCAAGTGAGAATACAAATAGTAGGTGATAATATGGGAAAAGTATACATAGATACTGTAAAATACTTGATACATGCGGACTTTGAGATAAAAGGTCTTGTTGAAAAGCCAGATGTTGTGGGCGCAGTGTTTGGGCAAACAGAAGGATTACTCGGTGATGAGCTTGACCTGCGCGAGATGCAGAAAAGCGGACGAATAGGGAGGATAGATGTAGAGCTTGTGTCAAGAGAAGGCAAGAGTGTGGGAAAAATATTCATACCATCAAGCCTTGACATGGTTGAGACATCAGTGATTGCTGCAGCCATTGAAAGTGTTGACAGGGTCGGCCCTTGTGAGGCAAAGATAACAGTTTCAAAGATAGAAGATATGAGAAGTGTAAAACGAAAACAACTGGTTGACCGTGCCAAGAGCCTGCTCAAGAGTCTTGTCACGGAAACGCTTCCAGAAAGCAAGGAGATTCTTGATCTTGTGCGTGATGAGGTGAAGGTAGCGGGTGTTGTAGAGTATGGGCCGGAAAGGCTGGCTGCAGGCCCGGACCTTGATTCTTACGATTCTGTGATTGTTGTAGAAGGTCGTGCGGATGTTATAAATCTCCTTAAGAATGACATAAAGAATGTAATTGCGCTTGGTGGTGCTTCTGTACCTAAGACGATTGTTGACCTGAGCAAGCGGAAGGAAATCACCCTGTTCCTTGACGGGGATCGAGGTGGTGATATCATACTCAAGGAGGTGCTGGAAGTTGCAGAGGTTGACTTTATTGCCAGAGCACCTCCTGGAAGGGAAGTGGAGGAGTTATCAAGGAAGGAAATAATAAAGATGCTAAGGAGCAAGGTACCTGTTGAGCAGGCAGAATCTTTGTACTATGGGAGGAAGAGGTATAGGGGACAAGAGCCCATGCTTGGAAAGTATAGGCAGGAATTCAGGAGAGGTACACGTGGTGAGAGCGCATATGATAAAATACAAGAGTCAGAAGAGAAGACCCAGTATACACAGGGGGTTTGCAGGCGGGTACAGGCCGAAAAAATTTATGAGGATGTAGAGGGGACATTGAAGGAGAGGACATACTCACGGCCGGGAAAGGAAATATTTCAGGAGGAGACATCTGAACCTGAGAAAATACCAGAGGCTAAGAGAGAAGTACCTTCTGAGATGCAAGCACACTTATCAGAGATTAATGGTACACTCAAGGCCAGGCTGCTTGATTCAAGCAATGTACTTATTAAGGAGCTTCCAGTAAGGGATCTCATAACAGAGCTTAATAAAGATGATGTACAGCCGAGCAAGATTGTGCTTGATGGCATCATAACCCAGAGGCTGCTTGACCTTGCAGCACTAAAGAATGTAAAGTGCATTGTGGGCATAAAGGAGGGTAACATAAGTAAGAGGCCTTCCGGTGTTGAGATATATACGATACAGTGATTAGCAGAGCACAAAATGTTTTGATATGACTCCGTGCTCGTTCCAAAAGGTTATAAATTTAGCTTCTCTGAAAATATCCCGTTGAAGAAGGGTTTTATAGGTGATGGATGATGGCGAGAGTGCACACACGCAAGAGAGGACGATGTAAACGCTCAAGAAAGCACTATCCGCGCACAGTGCCAAAATGGTTTGACATGGATACTTCCGAAGTTGAGGAGATGGCGGCCAAGTTGGCGAGGGAAGGTGTTGAACCTGCACAAATAGGAGTTATATTAAGGGATACATATGCCGTGCCAGATGTGAAGGTGATAACAGGTAAGAAGCTTTCAAAGATCCTGGCTGATAAAGGTATAGTTCAGGAGTATCCTCCCGATCTGCTCAATCTTATAAAACGCGCTGTCAGATTGAGAAAGCATCTTAGTGCAAACAAATCTGATATTCTCAACAAAGATAAGCTGAATAAGATAGAGTCTAAGATAAGGCGGCTTGCTAAATATTATAATGAAACTGGAAGGCTCAAAAACTGGAGCTATGATCCACAGCAAGTTGCACAGTTGGTGAGGTGACTAAATGGCAAGAGGAGACAAGTGGAAGCTCAAGTCATGGTACTCGGTCATATCCCCAAAGTTGTTTGATGAAAAGAAGATTGGGGATGTAATTGCGCTTGAGGAAGCACATCTGCTTAACAGGGTGGTTACAGTTAATCTTGGTGAGCTTACTGGTGAGGTACCCCATGCTTACACGAATCTATGCTTTCGGATTGGTGAAGTAAAAGGTAAGACTGCATATACGTATTTAATCGGCCATACTTTCATAAGGACTTACTTGAGGACGCTCATCAGGAGAGGTATGTCCCTGATTGATGATGTTCTCAAGGTAAGAACCAAAGATGGCAAGGAATTGTATGTCAAGTCAATTATTGTGACTGCTAGTAAGGTAAGCACTGATACAAGGATTGCACTGCGCAAGGAGGCAGAAAAGATTGTAAGTGATACTGCTGCCAATCTAGACTATGACTCATTCATGCAGTCAGTGCTTTTCAAGAAATTATCATCACAGATTTATAATAACATCAAGAAGATTGCACCTATCAAGCGCGTTGAGATAACAAAAACAGAGCTTATAGAAAAGAAGTTTAAGGCATCTTCTGCCGCTAAGGCATCATAAGCTTTGCATTAAAACATTTTTATCCAGTTGACTTCAACATTGTTTTTATGCTCGCTTACATAACTAAACTTTATTTCAGCGGCACAACCTTTTTTTGCAGGGCCCAGTTTTATTATATTCACGTTACCTACTTTTAAGTACCCTTTGTGCTCATGCACATGCCCGCACACAAGCATGAAAGGAACATTATTATTCATAAATTTCAGTACAGCCTTTGAACCAATGTGCACATCCATCCCAACATCATCAAAGTATCCATACGGTGGTGAATGTGATAACACAATAGATGGTGGCTCAAGTACAACATCATCAATTTTTAATAGCAAGCTCTCATCATCGTATTCATACGGTGTTGCGAACGGTCCCCTTAGCCCACCACCTATGCCAAACAAGTCATATTTGTTGCCTATCCTTAGCTTCCTAAGGTCTGCATACAATGTTTTTTCTTGCAGTATGTTTCTAACAGGCTTGTCATCCATATTTCCTGGTATTGAATATATAGGTATATCCCCGATCGCAGCTATAAGCTCATCTAAATATCCTACATTTCCATAATCTGATATATCCCCAACTAGAAAAATGGCATCATACCCCTTCCGTGAGGTCAACTTTACAATCTTATCTATAACTCTATCTTCAGAGTGCAAGTCAGACAAAGCAAGCACAATCATTTCTTGAGTACCTCTTCAACCTTTCTTTCAAGCTCTGCCTTAAGATTGGGCGCTATAAAATTTTTTGAGTATGCATCTGCCTTTGCGGCAATTGAGATCTTTGCAGCAAGAAGCCTTGCAATCTTCCCTCGTTTTTGTTTGGTTGCGCCACGCATAAGTGGGTGCAAGAATATTATTCCATGCTTTGGCGGCTTTGTGTTTTTCGTGAGGTGCATGAATAATGCCTTTTCCGCACCCAGTACCTGTATACTACTTGCAGGCAGGTTTGCCAGCCTCTTAAGTCCATGTGCCTCAACTATGAGCTTGGTTGCAAGTGCCGGCTCCAATAGGTATGAAAGGTTCCTTGCGATCTTATTAGCAGTCTCATCACGGTATTTACAAATCTCATCACGCAATTTCATCAATTCATGTATTCTTCTTGCAAACGACCTCAGAATTTCAACATCTTTCTCGGTTGCAGGCGAACCTACAGATTCTTTCTTGGGCAGCACACTCCTTGCCTTACTGCTAAGCATGCTTAGGCTTTTCTCATCTCCCCTTACATATTTCTCAGCTATTTCTAGGTAAACCTCCCTGTCTTCAACCTTTGATACCTCTGGCAGGTATATTGAATACCAGTTCCTGAGATGCTCAAACAGAACATTTATTACCTCATCAAGATCATCCAGCGTTTGTGAGGAATGCTGCAGAAAATCCTCTGCACTGTATGAAGATCTCAACTGTTCCTTAGTCTTCCTTAAGATCTCTTCCCTATCCATGAGTAAATATTAATAAAGGTAAATTAATTAAAGTTGTATATGCATGAGAAGTTGTATAATCTGATGTTAAGAAGGTGTATTATAATTCCCACTTCCGAAATTTATAATCCAGTAGCAGGTTTCTATGATTATGGCCCGATAGGTGTTTCAATAAAAAATAAGATAGTAGGTATGTGGCGTGAGATTTTCATAAAGGAAGATGGGTTTCATGAAATAGATGGTTCGACAACTTTACAGGAAGCTGTGTTAAAAGCAAGCGGGCATGTTGAAAACTTCAATGATCCATTGACTGAATGCAAGAAATGTCACAGTAAATTTAGAGCAGACCATATTGCAGGTGAAGTGCTCAATATAGATGCGTCACACTTATCTCTTAATGAGCTTAGGCAATTGTTTGCAGATAATTTTGTGAAATGCCCGGTATGTGGCACACGGCTTTCGGAAATTTCACAGTTCAATCTTATGTTTTCGGTGAACATTGGTCCTGCTGGAGGGGTTGTTGGTTACATGCGCCCTGAAACCGCCCAGAATATATTCCTGGATTTCAATAGGATATTTAATTCGTATGGGGGGCGTCTCCCGCTTGGGATCGGCCAGGTAGGTCGCGCGTACAGGAATGAGATTGCACCGAGACAGGGGCTGATTCGTGTCAGAGAGTTTGAACAGATGGAACTGGAATATTTCTTTGATCCAGAGAGTGATGATAGCGTACTTCTTGAAAAGGTAAAGGATGTAATAATCCCTCTCCAAACAAGGCAACAGCAGAGGGAAGGCAAGAATTTTGAACTTGTTTCTCTTGGTATTGCGTACAAGACAGGGGACATACCGCTAAAGACGCTTGCATATTTTATAGAAAAGGAACAGAGGCTGCTGAATAGTTTGGGTATAATGAACTTTAGGGTAAGGCATCTTATGGAAGATGAGACGCCACATTACTCAGGAGGCAATTTTGATGTGGAGATCCCAACAAAGTTTGGGTGGGTTGAAGTAATAAGCCTTGCTTATAGGACTAATTATGACCTGGCAAGGCATAAGGAGTTTTCAGGGAAGAACCTTGAGGTTACAGTTGACGGTAAGAAAGTGCTTCCTCATGTTGTTGAGCCATCGATTGGCCTTGGTAGGTTATTTTGGTGTACGCTTGAACACGCATACTGTGAAGACAAGGAGCGTGGTTGGGACTGGCTTAACCTTCCACCAAGGATTGCACCATACGATGCATATGTACTCCCTCTTATGAAAAAGGATGGGCTTCACGAAGCAGCATATAAGATATACCAGAATTTGTGTAAAAACTTAGATCTATATTATGATGTGAGTGGTAGTGTTGGCAGAAGATATGCGAGGGCAGATGAGGTTGGTGTACCATATTGTATTACTGTAGATTATCAAACGATTGAGGATAATACGGTTACGGTCAGGTTCAGGAATGATGCAAAACAGGTAAGGATAGGTATTGATAAGATATATGATTCTATCAGGCGCTGGAAGTATAATGCGATTGTTGAAGCATCAAAGAGCGGGTTTGATGTAGTTCAATGATAAAGCAACACAGTTTTGAATAAATAATAAAGTGGGTGTTGCTGGATGATAACAAAAAGTGAAGAAAGAAAGGTCCAAAGCTTGCCGATATCGTTCAGAAAACATTTTCCTGTAATTTCAAAATCTGAGATATCTTTAGAAGAATTCGAAAACCTATTTTCTTCATTAAAACAAAAATGTTCTTTAGATAATAGTTTGAACGAAAGATCAATGCTTTTGCTTGCAACAGTTGGCGGTAGATTTTTCCGCAGTGGGGCAAATTTAATTTTACGGAAAGATAATAGTTTCGTTAAAATTTTACTTGGCCACGCCCTGTTAACTCGTTTGTGGATAAAGGAACTTGCACTTATAACAAACATAGGTAATGAAAAAGAAAAATTTGCAGAATATATTTACAATGGTGGCAACATAGGCTATAAAGAGATCGTAGAGCCTTACTGTTGTTTTAATTTCTTCCCAAATCCAAAGTTAGCGATTGATCACAATAAATTTTTCAAAAGTTTTTTGGATTCCATTCCATCAGATCAAACAATTTTCATTGGTAAAAAAGCAACGGCTGATAGGTACTTTGAAATAAGTAGACAAATTCAAACACTTAAACGATTGGCACCATATCATTATCAAAAATATGCTGTGGGCATGCCACAGGAAAACTTTAGATTTATCTGTAAAATAGATAATTTGCTGGCTGCAAAAAGAATACTTTTTTGGGAACCTTCAATTATCGAGAAAATAGAAATAATGAGAAAACAAGATCTTCCAGTTCAAACAATAGAAGAAATGGTAGATGTTGAAGATGTTCCAGTAGCAATAATGAAAGATGAAGGAAAAAAATTGGGAAGATTTATTGAAGAGAATGCAACAAACACCGAACAGATTGAAAAGGCATTATCTGCACTTGGCGCACTTTTAAGAATAATGCACGAAAATGGAACAGGGCATGACAAACCAGAAGAAATCCAAATAAAAGATGATGGCACACCAGTAATATCAAGCCACGAAGATGTATGGATAAAAGGAGAGCCGCTCTCAGATGAGGAAAAAAAGCAAGGAATAGAAATGGTATTTGATGTGATGAAAAAAATGAGTTTAGAATTCCAAGAAAAATTAAAAAAGATTATTATGGATGCTTATGAAAAAACTAAGATGGGAAGTTGATGAGTATAAAAGTTGGCATTGTTTTGCTTTTGCTTTTCTTTGTGCTAATAAGCGGGTGCTTAGGGAAGGGAGCAAAGCCTAAAACAGACCTAAATGATTCATTGAAACATGCTGAGGCAGCAGTTACCACTGATTCTCCACAACTTCCTTCAAGAGGATTTTTCATGGGAGTATTGCCTAGTCCTGCTAAGGGCCAATCGTTTGAAGATGCATATATGCAAGCAGCACAGTATTCTGAATTTGTTCCTGTGTGGGGAAGACCAACACCGTTTTACAACCTCTCCTCTGACTTAAGTGGTGATTGGGGCAGATTGTTTGTTAAGCAATACATACGAGGCAACGGCATGTTTCCAATAGTCCATATGTCTTTTATGGACAATGATTTAACACTTATGGTACCTCCAGGGATGCAGAATGCAACATTGAGCAATCCAAAATGGAGAGCAGCATATAAGCAGGCAGCCATTGATGTTGTGAAGGCAAGCCATCCAAAATATCTATCGCTTGGAAATGAGGTCAACAGATGGTATGAAAAATATGGCATGGACGGGCCGAATGGTTTCAGAAACTATGTTTCACTTTACGAAGAGATTATGATGAGGTTAAAAAGATTTCACCAGAAACAAAAGTGTTCTGTGTATTCGCCAGAGAGATTGTTTCTGAAAATAGAGAAGCAAACTTAGAAGTTCTCCGCTTATTCAATCCTGATAAGATGGATTTGCTTGTTTTCACAAGTTATCCATATGCCACTGGTAAAACTGATCCTTCAATGATACCAGATGATTATTATTCCAGAGCAGCAGATTACATGCCAGGAAAGCCATTTGGCTTTAGTGAAATTGCTTGGCCATCGCTTGATGTGTTTGGTGGGGAAGAGGCACAGGCAGAATTCATAATGCAAGCAACCAGGAGGTTAACGATGGATAGGGGAGTAAACCTGCAACTGTTCGGATGGCCATGGCTCCATGATTTAAACGAGAATGATGCAGTTGGATTGATAAAAGTAGATGGGACAGAAAAGCTCGCTTACAAAACATGGAAAAACATATCTAAGAAATACTAGGGGATTAGAAATAAAGCCCCCGGTGGGATTTGAACCCACGACCCCTCGCTTTCAATGTGTTACATACACATACGAGGCGAGTGCTCTACCGCTGAGCTACGGGGGCAGTATCCTACTATGATTAGCTGAAAATTAAAAATTATATAAACAGATTCGAGAGCAAAGAGTTTACAATGCCAATGAAAATAAACAATAGGCCAAGGCCTGCGATCAGAAAGAAAGGCAACATCTTGATGCCTTCTCTTGTTGTCCCACTCATTATTATTGATAGGATAAAAGATGCAAATATGGATGTTATGGAGATCGATAGTATTGAGAACAGCCTAAAGTCATCTGCACTTATCTCTGGTGGTGAAAAAGAGATAAGGCCAAACGATGTAAACTGTTGTGTTGGTGGTACTGCCATCCATACGGCACTCAATGTTGCGATCAGCTTATACGAAACGGCAAACAGGAATGGTGCACCTATAAGTGCAGCAAATGTTATGAATATGACATACATAAGCATTGATGAGCTTGCCTCCTTATACATAATCTGCATCTTTCTCAGGTCAGATGCCGTCCTCTCGAGTATTTCGCCAATCTCACCACCGGATTCTATGCCAAATTTGATAACGCTTACAGTCCTTTGCAGGTACTTTGAATTGAACCTATCTGAAAGATATGTCAGTGAATCTGATATCGCTTCACCACTGAATGTTCTTTTCATAGCTGTTTGAACTTCCCTAGACAAGGCACCAAACTCTGGTGTTGCAGCCCTCCAAAGTGCCTGTTCTATGGGAAGACCGGCACGCGCGTTTGCTGCCGATAACTGCAGGAAATCAGGGAGTACTGCCTCAACCTCACGCTTTCGTGCATCCATCTGTACCAAAAGATAACCGTAGAGCACTATCGACATGAGAGCAAAAGAGAACAACTCAACTGATATAAACATAAGAATGGTGCCTATCGCAAGTGCAACCACAGTACCCAACCCCATGAACAGTGAAGAAAATGTAGAAACCAGATCGGTAGATATGACAAGTACTACAAACAGCAATGCACCAAGAAGTAGTGAAAAGGACAGCAATGCACCCAGTATCCACTCAGGCTCATGGGTCATGCCAGCCATATATGTATTCTTACCTACCAGGCGTACTATACCTCTTGGAAACACTCTTCCTACATTTTCATATGAGAATGCCATTCAAACAACCTCCTATACCTCAAACTTAGGCCGTGATGTTTCTATCATCGTAAGGAATATGTACTGCACGATAATTATTACCACAAGTATGCCCCATAAGAACATAGGGCTTAGCGCAACCCCTGTAAATGTTAGCAGTGTGACTGCAAGCGTAACACCCAATGAAGGCACTATTATACCGAACAGCATATAGAACATGCCCAATGGGTTAAGCTTTTGGCTGTATACTTTTATCTCTATAAGTTGTTCCTGTGACAACTGATCGAGTATAGTCTCAAGTGCAATTCCTATATCAGACCCAGACCGTATTGAGTTTACCATTTGTAGCACAATACGCTTGAAAGGCTTTGAAGGAGTTTCATCTGCAACATCCTCCATTGCAACATCGAGCGGTACCCCCAAGTTTGTCTTGTCTATTACTTCTCTAAAAACCTTGCTTGCCTCACCATAATCTGCTGTTAAGTGAGTAATGGCATCATAGAGTGGAATACCTGCTTTTATTTCAATCACTAATTGTCTCCCAGCAAACAGCAGCTCTTTATCGATTTTCCTTTCACGTGAAGCTATTATAACATCAACACGCTTCATGAAAAATAGAAAAGACGCAAGCAAGGTTATGGGTGCAATAAGCAAAAGCCAAGCAAGGTTTATACCTGCTGTGATAAACAAGAGCACGAGCATAATAAGCAATATCATAAAAACAAGGACTGAGTATATTAGGGCATCACGTATATAATCATTCTCAGCTTTCTTAATCTTAGCCATGCGCAATTTCTTGTGCAAGTCAGGGAAAAACGATGCCAAGTAGTCTATAAATGGTTCTTTCTTGCTTGGAGGCATAGTATCACTGAAGAGTTTTCTTCCGAATAATTTAAATATGTTGTCATTTAGATATGTGTATGGCTGGCCGCGCGAGAGGCATGCGAGACATAATGCCTGGAGATGAAATAATCTATAAGAGAATTCTTGGGATCATTGAGAAGAACTATAAGGCTTATGGATTTGATCCGGTGTCTCACCCAGCAATTGAACTGCTGAGTGTACTTGAGGCAAAAAGCGGAGAAGGTATAAAGACAGAAATTTTCAGGATAGATGATGGGGAGCTTGGGCTCAGGTTTGACCTTACTGTATCACTTGCACGGATGCTCTCAGAAAACTTAGGCCTTCCATTACCTTTTAAGAGATATTGTATTGAGAAAGTATGGAGGCGTGAGGAGCCCCAATACGGTAGGTACAGAGAGTTCATACAAGCAGATGCTGACATTGTAGGAAGTAGTGGTGTTGAGTGCGAGGCAGAGTTGATTACATGTGCATGCAGAACGCTTGATGAGCTTGGCATAGATAAATATGAAGTGCTCATAAACAGCAGGAAACTGGTGGCAGGAGTGCTTGAACGTATTGGAATAAAAGGAGAACGTGCGGAGGTGGCTATGCGCATAATAGACAAGCTTGACAAAAAGGAAAGGGAAGACATACTAAAAGAGCTGCGTGATAACGGGTTTGAGAATGCAGAAGAAATAATAGAAGAGTTTTCACATGACCTGAGTTATTATGAGGACATAGATAGTTGTAAAGAAGCTACTGGTGAGATAAGTAGGCTCCTTAACCTTCTCAGTATGTATAACATTGATAGAAATAAGTACAAGTTTGATCCCTCAGTTATAAGAGGGTTGGGGTATTATACAGGTATTGTTTATGAAATAAAGGGGATAGACAAGCGGTTGGGAACGCTTGTAGCGGGTGGGAGGTATGATAACCTTATAGGGATTTATGCTGGACGTGATGTGCCAGCGGTAGGTATATCTTTTGGCATTGATAGGATTGCACAGATTATAAAGGGTGATAACAAAAGTACTACCTGCACGGATATAGTTCTTGTAAATGTCACTGAGAAGAACTATAACACCTGTGTAAAGTATGCAGAAGAACTCAGGAAAAAAGGTGTTAATGTAAGGGTTGACCTGATGGGAAGAAACATGAGAAAACAGCTCGACTATGCATCTTCAATAGGTGTAATGTTTGTGGGGATAATCGGTGATAAGGAAGAGAAGGATGGCGGTATAACATTAAAAAACCTACAAACAGGTGAGCAGAAAACCATTCCAGTAAAAGATGTTCCTGCCTATATAACTAAGTCTAAATCGTGCTAATTGGGCCAGCACTTATCTTTTTGATTTACTTACTTGGACTAACCCTTACTGCAACAATTCCGCTTGTTGAGTATTCTTTTTCATTCAATTCATAGTTTATTGTTATTTTTACCTTCTCAATTGTCCCAACTCGGAAAGTGCCAGTATTCTTGAGGGTTGCATTTACCACAATATCGCTGTTAGGATCAACTGAAACCTGAGGCGTTGTTGACTGAGTACTTTCCCCAGTACTCAAGACATTCACACTTGCATTTACACTTTCCAGAGTATATCCCAATCCATTGCTCAACTTTAACTCAAACTCACCATTTGTCTTAAGGCTCATAGACTTGCACTGCAGGCTGGGCTGGAAAAGACATTCCTCATTCATGTACTGCTGTGGATCAAACACACCCAGCGAATACAGAACAGACAACACAGCTACTAGTATTATGATCGCCCATCCATATGTCATAAGATACTCAAGAGATGACTGTGCCCTTTTAGATTTCAATTCCATAACTAAAATATCAAACATAACATTAATAAACGTAGATGAAGAATTATTAGTAGGTGCATAGTATGGCCAGCATATTGGGAAAGGTGATAAGGCGGTTCCCATTCTATAAGTCCGATATGTTTGATAAGAAAGGCGAAGTTTTTATTATGGAGAGGGGGTTAGTGCTTGAAACTAGTGAGTATAAAAAGGATGTGCCTTCCGAGATGATAAACAGTGTAAAGATAGTGCGTGAGCTTCCATTCTCAAAATACCTCGTTAACATTGAATACATGGATTACATGGGACAGCTTATAAATATGAGTATGATAATTTCTGATGAAGATTACAGAGTATTGTCTTCTAAAATAAAGAGGTGAGTGGTGTGGAATTTGAGGAAGCTGTTGAGATGGATGCAAATGAACCCGTATCTTTAGCAATGTCAGAGCTGATGAAGGGTGCACCGTGTGTTGTGGTTAAGAAAAATGGGGAATACTTTGGTATATTTGATGAGATGGATGTAAGGGAGGTAATAGATCCATCGCATGAGAAACTCTCAAATGTATGTGTCAATGCACCCCTCCTACACGAAAACATAGATGTGCGCGATGCTGTGAAAGCATTTCTTAATGGCAGATTTAAGGCACTTCCAATAACTACTGCTTCAGGAATAAAAGTATTGCGAAGGAACAAGCTTCTCAAATATTTGTATACGCAAAAGTTGCTCCCAAATGTGTCGGTTGGTGAGATAATGACTGTGCCCGTGCATACAATCGAAGCAAGCGAAAGTGTTGGAAAGGCACGGGAGATAATGAGAAAAAACCACATAAGAAGAGTTGTTGTTACTGATAATGGACGTCTTGCGGGAATAATTGCAATGAGAGACTTGCTAACCATCTATGAATCTGGCAGAACAAGGTTGCCTTTCGTCCGCGATCGTATAAGCTCAGACAAGCAGCCGGTTCGTGATTACATGGTAACTGAGGTAATTACGCTACCACCAACTGCGAAGATTGCCGATGCTATTACAATACTGCATGATTCAAATGCATCTTCCATTGTGGTGAGTGAAGGGGATCGGCCTGTTGGTATCCTGAGTGTTAAGGACTTATTTGAGTATATTGCAGCACAGAGAGAGGCCAAGCCAGTCTACTACAGCGGTCTTGATGCTTCAGATGAGGAATATCTTCCGGAAATAAGAGATACTGTGGAAAATACCGTGGAAAAACTAAAGAAAATCATGCGAATAGAATATGTTGCGTTGCATTACAAAAAGCAACGGTACAAAGGATTAAGGAGTAGGTATGAGGTTAAAGTAAGAGTGAAGAGTGATAATATACTTTTTGTATCAAATGCTGATTGGGATATACGAACAGCAACACAGGGAGCAATGAAAGAGTTGCTTTCTGTTGCAAAAAAGAGAAGTGGGAAGAAGAGAACTATGCGCATTGGAAATGAAAGAAATATGAGAGAAGTTTAGCATTTATTAAATACTACTGAAACTTTTTCAATTTCTTTTGAAATAGTAACACACTTTATGCCCCCGTTTTCAAATTCTGTATCTGTAATATCAACGCTTACACCTACTTTCTGCACAATGTTTGTGGTTCCATCTTTTGTACTCATCTTATATACAATAAACTTGTCGTCTGTATAGCTAATGTTTCCAGCGGGTAGGTAAGTATACAAAGTAGTGTTCGTGCCCGGTCCGTAAGATGAAACTGCTTTTATGGTATTTGCAATCTTTGATAGCGAGCGCTCGGCCTGTGCAACCTCAGAAAATGATGAGAAATCAAGCATTGTTGGAATTATTGTATACACAAGAGCAAATATGAGCATTACTGCTATTCCTAGTATGAATAGGAATTCTGTGCTCGCCTGTCCCTTCCCAGTAGCCAAATACATATACCTATTTTGGCGTATCAAATTAAAAATGTTTTTATTATGAAACTAATTGGTTAATGGCTGGTGGAACTGATGGATAAATATGACAAAATGCTTGAAGAAAGGATTGCAGAGAGATGGGTAAAGGAGAACTTATATAAATTTGATGAAGATAGGAACAAGCCTTTGTACATAATAGACACACCCCCCCCATTTACATCTGGCAAGCTACATATGGGGCATGTGTTAAGCTATTCATTGTTTGATTTTGCGGCACGGTTCAAACGCATGCGTGGGTATAATGTCCTTTACCCACAGGGATGGGATACACAAGGGTTTCCTACAGAAGTAAAGGTTGAAAATAAGTATGGAAAACTGCCTCGGGAACAATTTGTACAAAAATGCAAGGAATGGACACATGAGTTCATAGCAACAATGCGAAAACAGATGCAGAGAATGGGGTTCTCTGCAGATTGGAGCCGGGAGTATATAACGATGTCACCAGACTATCATAAGAAAGTCCAGTTGTCCCTAATAAAAATGTATGAAGATGGCCTTGTATATATGGGAACACACCCAGTTTTCTGGTGTCCACACTGTGTAAGTGCTATTGCAAAGGCCGAGACTGGCGAGATTACGCGCCAAACAAAATTAAATTACCTAAAGTTCAGGCTTGAGGATGGTCGTGAAATACCTATTGCAACAACACGTCCAGAGTACTTGCACGCATGTGTTGCTGTTTTTGTACATCCACAAGATGACAGGTACAAGGACATTGTTGGAAAGTGGATTGAAACACCACTCGGAAAGAAAGTTAAGGTATTATCTGACATAGATGTTGAGAAAGATTTTGGTACTGGAGTAGTAATGGTGTGCACATTTGGTGATAAACAGGATGTTATATGGACATACAGGCACAACCTACCTATAATAGATGCAATAGATGAGACTGGATGTATTAAGAACTCTGGAGAGTTTGATGGCCTATCGCTTGAGGAGGCAAGAAAGAAAATACTGGAAAAGCTCATGAATGAAGGAAAAGTGATCAGGGTTGAACCATTGGATCAGGTTGTAAAGATCCATGACAGGTGTGAAACACCCGTAGAGCTAAAGCTGTCATCTCAATGGTTCTGTAAGATTGATGGGTACCAAAGGGATATAATAGAAGCTGCAAAATCAATGAAATGGATACCTGAATTTACACTTCAGTACTTAATAGATTGGGCAAATTATATTGAGTGGGATTGGGTAATCTCAAGAAAAAGGTATTTTGGTACACCACTGCCATTTTATGTATGTAAAAACTGCGGTAATACTACTGCAGCAGATATTAATGAATTACCATTTGACCCAAGTAACGCAAGAGAGACTAAGTGTGAAAAATGCGGTAATCTCATGCAAGCCGAGGAAAGTGTTGCTGACTGTTGGATTGATTCATCAATAACACCATTGATTATAGCAGGATGGCCGGAAGAAGGTTGGGAGAGGTATTACCCATCAACACTCAGGCCGCAAGGTATAGAAATAATACGTACATGGGCATTCTACACAATATATAGGTGTACTATGCTTAGCGGTGAAGCTCCATTCAAAGAACTTCTCTTGAATGGAAATGTTCTCGGACCTGATGGAAAGAAGATGAGTAAGAGCTTGGGGAACATAGTTGACCCAGAAAACTTGATCTCACAGTATTCAGCGGATGCTGTGCGAATATGGGTTGCACTGAGCGGTGCATCTACCCATGATAGACCTTTCAATTACCAGGATACGAAATTTGCACAATCTTTCATAACCAAACTGTGGAATGCAGCACGGTTTATTGAAATGGCCTGTAAGGATTATGATGAAAGAAGCGGGAACGAAAGGCTCACACAGATAGATAAATGGATAATAGGAAAACTGAACAAGGTTAAGGAAAAAGCAACTGCTGCATATGAAAGTTATGACTTTTTCAATGCGATGAACGAAATCAAGAACTTCTTCTGGCATGATTTCTGTGATGATTACATAGAATTTGTGAAGTACAGAATATATGGGAATGATACAGAGTTGAAAAGGTCGGCACAATATACACTGCTAAAAGTGTTGGATGAGTCACTCCGACTTATGGCGCCAATAGTAGTATTCACAACAGAAGAGATATACCAGCAAATATACAATAAAGAGAATAAAAAAGTTAAGAGCATCCACCTAACTGAGTGGCCAATGATAGAAAAAGTGGATGAGATTAGTATAAGTGCGGGCGAATTTTTATCAAAGGTTGTTGGAGAAATAAGAAAATACAAGAACCAAAGGAAGATGTCAATGAAGGATGAAATACCAAATCTCAAGATCACAGTAACAAAAGAATTGGAAGGTGTGGCAAACGCAGTAAAGGATGAAATCATGCACATAACTAACGTAAAAGAGATTGAGATTGTGAACGGGGAACTTGTTGCAATAAGTGAATAGGTGAGTGAATACAATGATACCCGGCCTACATATGGATGAAATCATGCACATAACTAACGTAAAAGAGATTGAGATTGTGAACGGGGAACTTGTTGCAATAAGTGAATAGG